>JABMQQ010000041.1 GCA_013202495.1 Fidelibacterota bacterium
CCCTAATTCAATATCCAGATATTTGGCGACAGCCTTTCCAAACGCCGGGTTGGACCGGCCACAAAAAAATTTTGGGTTCATGCGCTAGATTTCCGTTTGTTGGTTGGCGTTTTTAGTTAGTGACTATTCAAGTCGTCCCAGCTCTGACTTTTATCAGTGACCAGGTACATAAAATGACTTGAAATAGAAAGTGTTCCGGGAGGAGGATTCGAACCCCCATGACCAGCTCCAAAAGCTGGTGTCCTACCATTGAACGATCCCGGAAGGCAATATTTAGATGACGGGGAGGGTGATCTGGGTATGGTAACGGTTTATAAAAAACGATTGAGCAGCCTTTGCTTGATCAAGGCTGTCAAAGATGCCATACACAGTCGAGCCACTACCCGACAAACTGGCAAAATATGCTCCTTGCTTCAGGAGCTCGCTTTTAAGCGCGCCAATTTCTGGATGTATATGAAAAACTACAGATTCAAATTCGTTATCAAAAAACCGTACCAGTGTTGCCTTCTCTAAAAGGCGGCCAAAAGTAAACGGAGCCTTAGGGGGTGTCAATGGTATTTTTAGTGCTTCAAATGCCTGTTTTGTAGAGACATGAATGGGTGGAATAACGAGTAGGGCAAAGCCCTCAATGCCTGACTCAAGTTTCTCCAGTTTCTCACCAACGCCTTGCCCATGTTGCAAGCCTCCTTCAATAAAGAAAGGCACATCAGCACCTAACTCCAAAGCCAGCTCAAGCAAGCGCTCTGTGGAAAGCGGATATCCTGCGATTTGATTCAACCCTTTAAGTAAGGCTGCACCGTCGGCACTGCCTCCACCGATTCCAGAACCAGGCGGTACTTTTTTCTCCACAGAAATCTTTACGGGAAGCGTAATTCCGGTGGCTTCTCTGAACACTTTTTCGGCATGCAGGCAGATATTATTCCCACCATCATCAAAGCTCAGGCCAGTCATACTGAAAGTGAATTTATCAGCAGGTTCAAAATGGACAACATCACCCCAGTCCATTTCCTGAAATACCGTATCCAGATCATGATAGCCATCTGGCCGCTTGCCTAAAACGCGCAAGGCCAGATTTACTTTTGTATGGGCGTCAATTGAAAAGGGCGAAAAGGTCATGCGCCAAATTTGGTTTTGGAAATTAAAAACACTACCCTTTTATCGTCTCCAAGTTCCTGAATTGGTCTAGACAGTCGGTCTTCCTCAAATTGAATTAGCCCTTTCTTGGGGAGAACAGGCTATTGCCCCAAAATCCCATTATTCAAGGTTAAGGATATAAAGCCACTCCTGCCTGGTCGATAAACATCACCCCAATCGAGATGCTCATGGTAGAGTTGATTGGTCAAATTATTGACCCCAAGGTTCAACTTAAAGCCTGACAGAATATCAAGTTCTCCCTTGAGGTTGATAACCAGAAATGCTGGTGTTGAATTCTCACCACTCACTTTTGAATTGCTTGTCTGGGCAGCGGCACCACGTGTATCCATTTGCACCCAAAAATGTCTGCGCTCATAGGTCAATGAGCCATGAAATTCCAAAGGCGGAATAAGAGGAAGGAAATCCTGGAAATCATCCAGATAGCTCTCTTCATAATTCACACCTCCCTGGAAAATGAATTGAGGGGAAAACCGGTGCAATATGGACCATTCTAAACCTGAAATCTGAGCTACTCCCCCATCCACATATTTTTTCCAGCCATTTGCATAGCTAAAGGCATCTTCACTCATGACCTGGCCAAAGATATAGTGGTTAAATTTGTAAAAATACAGATTCAGACTCATGCGTCCGTGGGATGATGTCAAGCTGTTCTGCCATTCAACCTGCTGACTGGTTTCAACGGGGAGATCTGGATTCCCCAAATACAGATACCCATCGACTGGATTGTACAGATAATAGCCATAAGCCTCAGAAACCGTTGGCATACGTTGACCTGATGCAAATGACAACACTGAGTTCCAATTATCCGTCACATTATAGGCGAGATGGGCATTGGCGCTGAGCAGATGGTCCCGTCTTTCCAAATCATTTTCGGGGTAAAATATATGCAGTTCATCCTGACCCATTTCATTGGTAGCTATGGAATGGAAGAAATCATATCGCAGGGACAGATTGACGTTCATCTCAGGCATAATTATGGACTGATATTCCATGAACTGACCCATGTTCCAGCGTTCAACTCCTGGCCAGGTTACCATTTCCATGGGAGTTGAATCCTGAGGGTACATGACCATATCTGCATAGCTGGAGGTCCAATAAATGTCACTTCTTAACTTGAACAAACTTTGTGCACTTTTCCCCAGAACCAGATCAACAAAAGAGCCAGCAGTCCGGGTAAAACCGGGCATATCCATATGCATGTTCATAAAGAGATCTTCACGTTTGCTGTCATCCATCCAGTGATCTATGGCGTTACCGTAGACCTTCCATTCCGCATTTAAAATATGAGGGCTTATTCCCCTGGTCTTAAGAGAAAGGCCTGCCATTCTCAGTCGGGCATACCCAACATCCATGGGCAGCGCTGAATAGCCCACATCGTAGGCATCATCGCTGACTAATTCCAACAGAAATTGACTCTTTTGATTCAACCGCTTTTTGTACCCGAGATTCAGGTTCATTTTTTCAAATCCCGTAAAAGAGATGATGTGACCACTGGCATCAGCATAGTCTTCTGCTTTGCGATATGCACCACTTAACGACAAGCCACTCCCTGGGGTTTTCCTGTTCCACGAAAAAGAGAACTTACGTTCTTTTGATCCTGCGTCAAAACCGCCTTTGATATGCCATTGCGACATATTCTTTCGGGCATACTCCGGCTGATTCATTGTCAAGTTCAAGGATCCACCAACGGTAGAGCCATTTTGAATGGATAGGGCACCTTTTCCGATTTCAATAGAATTGAGTGCATCGGCCTCAACATAGGAAGTGATGGGATCCATGCGATCTGTACAGGCACCAAAACTTTTCATCCCATTGATAGTTACATTCATCCGTCCCCCGGACATTCCGCGTATACTTGGTTCCTGGGCATAACTCCCTCGGGCAATCAGACTGACGCCCTCGATCATTGAAATCAGGTTCTCAGTAGTAGATAGATTGGTCTGTTGGAGATGTCCCAGCATATGCCCTGAGGTTTTTTTCCCTTGAACCGTGACGAAATGCTTGGATTCAATCGTAACTGGCTTCAATTCAAAAGTGAGGTCTCTGGTTTGGCCAGAAGTAACGGATACTACGTGTGTAACTGGTGCATAGCCTATCATTGAACAGGAGATGATGGTGTTACCTTCAGGAAGCATGATGATAAACAAACCATCCAGATCAGCGGCAGTCCCTAAATTCGAGTCCTGGACCATAATATTTGCACCGACTAGAGGCAGGCCAGTAGATTGATCAACAACTTGACCTGCAACCGTCCCAGCCTGGGCGACGAGTCTGCCGCCCAGTATCAGGATAATTAGGAATTTAGAAATTAACTGCATATTGAACCGTACCCAGTTCCTCACTCCCCTGGGAAATTGTAAAGTCGATAGTCCAATATCCAGTCATGCTAAAGGCAACACCGCCTTCATACTTGCCATTTTCTGTGTAGACTGGATCTACATTTCCTTCAGAACCATGCCCCATG
This sequence comes from Fidelibacterota bacterium, assembly GCA_013202495.1. GTDB lineage: Bacteria > Fidelibacterota > UBA8477 > UBA8477 > JABMPR01 > JABMPR01. The sequence goes on from JABMQQ010000041.1 coordinate 3,620, forward strand.
TCAGGCATTTGAGGATTAATTGAAATAGACAGATCTGTTACCTCAGGGAAACTCATCATGGTTTGCTTTTTGTGAACCGTCAGGACCAAATCATTCAAGCCAACTTTTGGATCTTCCAGCCCATTGAGTGTGACGATATAAATCACTTCGTTCGTATCAGCATCCTCAAATACAAGATTCTTCTTCATGTCGGTTTCCTGAACTGTCAAGTTCTCAAAAACAACGGTATGGGATGTGTTGGCATCCTGGTTCTCAACAAAGACGGTATCATCCCAGGTCCCCATCATCCCACTGGCCATGATGAAAACCACTTCACTCTCAAACAATCCATCTGAATTGGATGTACTTTCTGGTCCAGCGACAGGGCAAGAATGGTTCATTGTCTCCATGTGCATAATGGGTTTTTGAGTTATTTGAGCCTCTGTTATTTGGTCTTCTGATGCAATATCAGTAAGTTCAAAATAGAGTTTATTTAAGCCGACCTTTAGTCCCTCATCAGAATACAGATCGACGGTTAATCCATTGTCTACAGCGCTACCAATGAGGATCAGATCCTCTGTAACGTCGATATATTTTTCACTATCTTCACACCCCGGGACCATGAATAATGATCCCGCCAGCGCGATAAGCAATATACGCAGCTTCATTTTACCTCCTGCAAATTGTGTTAATAATGTTGTTATCGGTGGTTCAAAGAACCTATTAACACTCGGGAGGTTGGCCAACTTTCTCTATAATTACGTTTGTAAAGGGGATGTTTTGTGTGAGGAATAATTCTGAATATTTGAAGCTGAGTGTTGTACTTGCTTCAATGGAAAAGTGGGGATCTATCCCCAGGTTGATTACGACAAGGTTTGATCCTGCCTGAGTGGTTTCAGGGGCAGCTTGCTTTGTGACTTGTTTGGCGAGGTAGCATTTCCCATTACACTCTAGTTCGACAAGAGCGACGTTCTCGCACTTTTCTGCAACAATCCGCTTGTAGTCAATGGCATATTCTATAAGGGGCAGGAATACAGAACTTAACCCAATGCAATATCCGGTTAGCACAAAGAGGGTAAAGTATTTTCTAAGTGTTTTGTTCTGTCTCATCGTTCAATTCAAATTAGTTCGACTGGTCACCAGTCACCAGATTTTCAATTCAGAGAAAATAAAAACCTGGGTTGTGGAAAGTGGTGTGGGAGTCACAAACCTGTGCCTGCGACTCCCACCTCAGCTTTAATGCTTATCCAGCGGCAATCAGAAAGACATCATCGATAACATGAACGACGCCGTTCACAGCATCTACAGTGCCCAGAATTTTACTACCATTGACGAAGGTTCCTTCTTCAGTAACCTTTACATCAACATAATGACCGGTGGCCATATACAGTTGGTCACCATCCTTCAAGCCATCGCCTGCATAGGTTCCTGGAGAGGCATGGGATGTGATAATGGCAGCCAGTTTGGACTTGTTCTCTGGTTTTAATAATGTTTCCAGAGTGCCCTCAGGCAGTTTAGCAAATGCTGCATTGGTTGGGGCGAAGACTGTCAATGGACCAGCACCGACCAAAACATTTTCCAACTGAGTAGCCACAACACCTGCAACCAACGTGGTATGGTCAGGGCTTCCCAGGGCGATCTGGAGTATATTTGGGTCTGATACATCATCCTTCACACCAGCCTGGTTATGATCTTTGGCAAAGCTCTCTGCTTTTGCCGCTGCTGTATCTTCACTTGTTGAGCAGGCGACAAAAGCCATCACAATGAGGCTTAACACCAGCATGATTCTTACGTTTTTCATTTTATTCCTCCTACTTGATTAATAGCTATAACACTATAATTACTTATTCGACCTTTTTAAAAATGGGGATTAATGCATCCGTCTTTAAATCACCCAGAGTCTTGTCAAAAAAAGTGGACCTTAACTCCTTCCGAGTGCTTCCCCAAACTGTGTGAATGGGACACGGGTTCTCATCTGAGCATTGATGTAAACCCAGAATGCAGCGATCAAAAATATCAACATCCCCAAATATGTCCAGTACCACAGAAAGAGGTAGGCTATTGGCGTGATCACAGAGATCAATCCCACCCGTAGGGCCCGTATTGGATTTTAAAATTTCGTTGGTAATTAGGACGTTTGCAACTTTGGCAAGTTGGTAGTACGAAACATCCAGGTCAACAGCGACATCCTTGATACGAACATATTGAGATAATGGCTGACGATCACTCAGATAGAAAATGAGCCGGATAGCGTATTCAGTTGATCGAGATAATATCATCCTAGAAATCTTTCTTTGAAAAAGCTCGGTAGCCGAGCCATACTGGTATTGCACACCAGGTCCAGAGAGCAAAAACTGCCACGGCAGATCCGAACATATTCCCATAAAATTTTGAGAAAAGTGCACCAGTATACCCCATGAGAGCAGCAATATCAAACTGTAGCAACATCAATATTCGCCCCAGATCAATGGGGTTAAATAAGGATAAGATCAAAGTCAGTTTTTCCAGAGGATAGTCTTCGAGAGCAAATAGAATAAATAGGATAATGCCATCATATAGAATGGCAAAAAACAGCCAGAGCACGATGGTCATTCCAACACCTTTTACGCGCTGCTCAGACATTACTGCGATAAGAAAAGCGAGTGCAGTGAAAACCCAGGTCAGCGAGACACCCACCAGAAGCAATATCCAATAACTACCTGTTTGGATGCCAGCATGATACATGAAAGGGACGCCCACTCCAATGAGGTAGACGGCGGAAAGCGGAAGCGCCAATCCAAGATAGAGACCAAGATACAGGGATATCCTGCTAATAGGTTGTGAAAGGAGTAACTCCATAAACTCTCTTGAATTGTAAAAGAACATGGTGCCAAAAACGATGCTCACCAGGGGAATGATAAAAAGGACCACATTCATGAGGCTCAGGGAAACCTGACCTGGATCTCCGCCAAATCGAAACAGTCCATCTGTGAGCAAAAAGAATACAGCGGTATAAATGATAAACCATTTACCCCTCAGGAGGTCGTGGAGTTGATATTTGATAATTTTGAGTAAGGTCATCATAACATCAGGACATCATTTTAGCGATGGCACGTTCAAGGTTCTTTTCGCCTGTTTGAGCAATCAATTCATTGACAGGGCCATCAAAAAATATTTTTCCATCCAGTAAATAGAGAATCGTGTCAGCCAGCTCCTGGATTTCACTCATGATGTGGGAAGTAATGATAACCGTCTTACCGGAAGCCTTTTCGGCTTGGATCTTATCTTTTAAAAGACTGCTTGAAACAGGATCCAGGCCTGCAGTGGGTTCATCGAGAATCAGAATATCCGGATTAAACATGAGTGCAACGATTGCATTCACTTTTTGTCGTGTTCCACCGGAAAGTGTTTTAAGCGGTTTTTCCATCTCATCAACAAGTCTGAAATAGCTGATTAATTCTTCTGCCTGAGTTGATGATCCTATACGCAAATCCGAGATCATGGTAATCACTTCAGAGGCTGTGAGGTTTTCAGGGAAACGTGCGACCTGGGGCATATAGCCAATTTGACTTCTATAATTCCAGTCACCATTGAGCTTAAAATCTTTAATGTTTATGTCGCCACCATCGTATTTATCAAGACCAAGCAGACATTTTATTAGCGTGGTTTTACCTGAACCATTATGACCTACGATGGCAGTGATTGTATTTTCCTGAATTTGCGCATCCAACTCTTTGAGTACTTCGAGACGACCAAAACGCTTCTTTAATCCCTTGATATTAATCATGAGTTGATCCTCATGAGAGGTTCGGCATCAATGAGGGTGGCCGGTGTGAGAATGGGGATGTAGCTTTCGGCGAGATCCATAATTTCTACAAAGATGCTGCGCATGAGCATGAGGGCTGGTTCGTTTTTTTCTGTGAGCAGTGAGAACAGTTTTACCGGGTGGAAGGGGATGTCTCCGATACCATCTTTATCCAGATCATATCCCCGATATCGATTCCAGTAATTTTGACTGAAGGTATTAAAATTTTGACGACTGTTGGTGGCAATATCAAAGGTATTGGCGAGGAAGTTGTTATGGGTAAACACGTTGTCCATGGAATTAGCCATGATTTTCACAGCCCAGCCGTTGTTTTCAAAATTATTGCCTTCAACCTGGATTCTATTGCAGGCTTCTGAGTAGAGCCCGACGGTATTACGGTTGAACTGATTGTCAGTAATATTGCTGTCATAGATATCCTTGAGGAGTAGTCCATAAGCAGCACTCCCCCAGTTATCAGCGAACACATTATTATGCATATCCACATGTCGTGAATACATCACAGCCACACCAGCACCATTATTATCAAATCGGTTATTATTGTACTCGTTATGATTTGAGAACATAAAATGCAGACCATAACGCAGGTTTTCAGTGCTATGGTTTTGGGTGACTTCACACTGTTCCACAAACTCCAGATAAATTCCGTCTCGATGGCCTGAAATGCTATTTCCACTGATATTAATGTTTTTACAATACCAGAGGTGTATTCCGTTTCCAGAGCGCGACTCTGTCTGAGCCAGGCCACTGATGATGTTATTTTCTATGAGAACGTTCTCAGATTTTGAGATGTAGATGGCGAAAAAATTGTCCTCAAATCGATTGTGGCTGATCCTGCCATTGTTGGCTTCCTCAAAACGAACGGCTGCATTTTCATCAAGATGACTCAGACCAGAGCCCTTAAAGGTGAAGCCTTCAATAATTACATCATCTGCAGTTACTGTAAGGATTTCACCGCTATGGTTTCCATCGATAATGGGGTTGTCCAAGCCTATCAGGGTAAGGGCATGTGAGATGGCCAGACCGCTTTCAACATAGGTTCCAGGATGGACAAAAACGGTATCGCCCGACAAGGAGACATCCAGACCTTCCGCGACTGTGGTGTAATGATAATTAGAGCCAACCTGCACCAAACCGGCCCACAAAGCAGAACTCATGATAGTGATGATCAATATGGTACGGAGCACGAGCATCTATTTTAACCAGGCAGTTTCCACATAGGTCTGAACCTGTTCCCAGGTCATGATTTCACCAAAATATAGGAGCGCCACATCGTCCGCAGTTTTTTGGGTGCGAAATGCTGACAGATTCAAGCCCATGGGACTTTTCAGCTTTTTAGCCTGCACAAAAATCATCTCAGCAAGTGGATAGAGATTTCCAGTGTCTTCAAAATCAGTAAAATACAAATCGTGTGTTTTCTCCGTCACTACTTCGCCTTTAATTACAAAAGCTGCCAGACATTCAATGGAGTCAAATTTATGAGCCTTGCCCTTGGTGGTCAGAAGTTCGGAGCCGTAATGCTCTTCGACTATGGTCATACGGCAGTAGCTACAACCATCTTGCCCATAGTTGATAGACTGGACGGTTGGTTCACAACTAATTACCAAGATCGCCAGAAGGAATACGGATATGGGAGCCATCAATTTGATCATACCGGTTGCTTGTCTCTCCATGATAGGAATGCAGCCAGAAATCCCATAAAAATAGATGCAAAGGCAGCAATACCACCCCACGAGGGAAGTGATGTCGTAACAAAATTCAACATGGTTTTTGTACCAAAGAGTGGCGGTTGATAGGTCATCCCCTCAATTTGAATAGCCGCATGCTCCGTATCCAGATTATGACCAAAATCATAATTCCAGAGATAAAAATCAATCAAACCAACCAGCGCGAGGAGGGAAAAGAAAGCGAGCCACAGGTATAGCGTTTTCTTGCCACCTTTCCAGGCAACAAGTAATCCGGAGACAATCAGAAAACCTACAATTGCAGGCATATATTTTAGCTCCGGAATGGATTCAGGAACGATCTCTTGCATACCGATGTAATGGTTGACAATATTTAAATTTTTTAGATCATTTTTTGCGTGACCATCAACAGTGTTGATGCGAATATAGATTCCCAATCCTTCTGGGTATTGTGGCGCTTCGACAGTAATGGACCAAAGAGGGAAAAAATATGTCCCTATTAAGAGTAAGGCGCCCACCGCAAGTATCCACCTTGAGTTTTTGTTCATTCCAATACCATCCATTCATTTAGAAAAGCTGGGGGCCTAGGCCCCCAGCTTCAGATTTATGTATCTGGTTAAAAGGAGATGGGAACTTTCGATCCCTTGGGTGAAACTCTCACATAACCTTGCATTTCCTGGTGAAGCGCTGAACAAAAGTCGGTACAGTAGAATGGAAATACACCAACCTTTTTAGGCTCCCAGCGCAGCGTATTTGTGGCTCCTGGCATGACAAGTAGCTCAGAGTTTATGGCTCCCTGCATGGCAAAACCGTGTGGAATATCCCAATCTTGTTCAAGGTTTGTCACATGGAAATACACCACATCACCTACTTGAATACCTTCAATGTTATCAGGCTTGAAGTGTGTGCGGATGGTGGTCATGTAAACATGAACCTCATTCCCCTTCCGTTCAACACGCGCTTCTTTCTCGCTAAGTGTGCGATATGGATGGGTATTGTTTTCCAGCTCGTAAATCTTGGTCGTATTGGGATGAATAAGATCTGCTGGGATACCTTGAGCATAGTGTGGTTCACCAACTGTTGGGAAATCCAGAAGAAGCTTCATCTTTTCACCTGAAATATCAATCAGCTGAGCAGCGTGGGCTAACTCAGGTCCAGTAGAAAGATAGCGATCTTTGGTCATTTTATTGAGCGCGACCAGATATTTACCCCATGGCTTCATACTTCCGCCACCAGGAATCATCAAGTGTCCAATTGAATAATAGGAAGGAATTCGGTCAACGATTTCCCAGGTTCCTAGTTTCCACTTAACCACTTCAGAGGTAATAAAAGCTGATGTATAGGCATACCCTTTTCCATCAAACTCCGTATGCAGTGGTCCAAGACCAACATTGGTAACTTCACCAGCAATAGTGGCGTCATAATCAAGAACTGGGATACCACCAGCGTCACCAATAAATTTCTCATCTTCGATGGCTTTTATCATCTTAGAAAAGGAATGGACAGAGACAACAGCAGCCAGTTTACCACCACCAACGATGTATTCACCAGAAGGATCGACATCAACACCATGAGGTGATTTTGGTGTAGGTAGATAATAAATCAAACCAGGACATTCTGCGGGATACAGGACGGTCACACTCTTTTTCTGCTCAGAAACTGCAGAATGGGAGTTGTGGTCCATGTAGTTGTGATAGTAATCAGCTGGTTGTTTATGACCTTTTCCTTCAGCCAGATACTTTTCGGCCAATTTCCAGTTAACGGCAGCAATGAAATCTTTGTCATTCTTTGATGCATTAACTTCGAGTAAAGTGTTGGCTTGTTCAGTATTATAGCTTGAAAAGAAAGCCCATCCGTGTGAAGGACCTTTACCACCACTTGCTAAATCATAATCATAACCAGGTACCATGATTTGGAACTCAATGTTCATGTGCCCATCATCAGGATTCACTTTGATGAAGGAGAGCGTTCCACTGAAGTTTTCTTTGTAACTAGAGATTGGTACATCAGCCTGTGGTATGGGAACACTAAAGCGTGTTGATGCCACAACATACTCTGAGTTTTGGGTTATGAAGGGTGATCCATGATTACCACCTGAGTTAGGTATTTCAATGATTTCAGCTGTTTCGAAGTTCTTCAGATCAATCCGAGCAATACGGGGCGTGTTATTACCATTGATAAAAATCCAACGACCATCAGTAACACCATCTGTCTGAGACAGTTCTGGGTGATGAGAATCATCCCATGGAATGTGACCAAAAGATGTTTTGAGCATGTCTTTGGTTTCTTCGTTAAATCCATAACCATTTTCAGGATCTACGGAAAAGACGGGGATTTCTCTAAACAAACGTCCAGAGGGTAATCCGTATACGCCGAGCTGGCCACTAAATCCACCTGATGTAAAGGCATAGAATTCATCATAGTCACCAGGGGCAACATAGACGGCTGAGGCTGCATCACTTGAGCCTAATATAGGTTTGTCTTTTTTTGCACATTCTGAAATGAGTAGAAAGGTGGCAATTACCAGAATTACTCCCACTACTCGCATCATCGTTTTGTTCATACGTTTTCCTCCTACGTATTGTTTATTAATTCTCTCACTTGTGTCTTGAGGGAAAAGATTTATAGGGTCCGCAAATATTCAAGAATGGCGCGTGCGTCATCTTCGGTGACATTCTGAAAAGTCATGGGCACATAGAATTCAGCCAACATAGCCTTAACTTCAGGATGCTTCTTGACCATCTCATCAGGATTCAAAATCATATTCATGATGAATGCCGGTGAGCGTTTTGTTGTAATGCCAGCCAGTGGTGGACCAACCAGGCGTTCATTTATTTTATGACATGCCACACACTTCAGCTCGAAAACTTCTGCTCCCTTGGCTGCCAGCGCTTCGTCCTGAGGACCAAGAGTAAGCACGCCAATGGGACCGATGCCATGTTTGATTTGTTCTTGAGTGAGTCCTTCAGGGCTCAATTTCGGTGCAGCGGCTTCCTTGGCCGCTTCAGTATCCCCGCCCCCGCAATTCATTAGTATTAAAGCTGCAACAAGTACCATCCCCGTTTTTTTAATCATTTTGCTTGAACTCCTATTCATGTTATGTAAAGATATGGTGAGATTTTTTATCATAATTCTTAATAAAAAAAGAGCCTAATTTTCCATTTTCTATTTCTAGAAGTCTATTTATGACTTCTAGCGCTTAAATTGATCTAGCAACAATGTTTTCGCAAGATGTATGTTGCTAATATGAAATATTTTTAATGTTAAATTTTATCTGCGAATCGTGTATGAACGAGTAATTAGATGTCTTTTTCAGCCAGATTCTCTTTGACGATCACATAGCGATGAATCAAGAATGCGCTTAATATGATAAGAATAATGATAGTGACCGCTGTATTATAGCGCTTTAAATAGACACCGATCTGTTCCCAATTTTCACCTATGGTGCTGCCCAACCAGATCAAAGTACCATTCCACAAGAGACTTGAAATTGTGGCTAGGACAATAACCTTCCAAATATTGAGTTTTCCAATGCCGGAAAATAGACCAATCACACTTCTCAGTCCTGCCAGAAACCGATTGATGAGAACCACTTTGTAACCCCACTTTTCGAACAAGATTTCAACACGCTGGATACTTTTTGGTGAAAACCAGGTCTGTTGTTTGGAGTAGAAAAATCCCCGGCCATACTTGTATCCTGCTACATATAGAGTGAGAAACCCGAGGACACTTCCCAAGAGGGTTGTGACCATGGCTGTGGTAAAGGAAAGGTCTCCCCGACCCACCAAATAGGCTCCAAAAATCAGGATGGTATCTCCTGGAACAGGGGGGAAAATGTTTTCTATATAGGATGCTAAAAAGACAGAGACAAAAACCAACCAGGGAGGCGCTTGCTCAATAAAACCAAAAAGGGAATCCAGCACGTTCAGACAACTGTACTAAATTTTTGAAAGGAGACAAACAGCCTGGGCAGCCACAGCATCTCCCTTACCCGTCATACCCAAACCTTCTGTCGTCGTAGCTTTTACCGAGACCTGATCAGTTGAAATCTCCATGGCTTCAGCTAATTTCTGACGCATCTCAGGTAGGAACCCCATCACCTTGGGACGCTGGAGGATGATAGTGGCATCCGTATTGGAAACCACAAAGCCTTCTTCCCTAATCAGAGAGACCACATGTTTGAGAAGATCGATGGAATAGACCCCTTCGTACTCTGGAGCTGTATCTGGAAAATGCTGGCCAATATCGCCTAAAGCCAGAGCACCTAGAATAGCATCAGCAATAGCATGTGTCAGTGCATCACCATCAGAGTGTCCCAGAGTGCCTTTTTCAAACGGAATTTTAACACCACCCAGAACCAGATCGCGACCTTCCACCAGGCGATGGACATCATAACCGGTTCCAATTCTGAATTGTGGTATACTGCTTAGCATGTTTAAATTATTCTATTATTTCCAATCAAGAAATGAACATGGCATCGCCATAACTGAAAAAGCGATACTTCTTTTCAACAGCCACATGGTAAGCTTTAAGAATTTTCTCTTTTGATGAAAAGGCTGACACCAACATGAGCAGGGTTGACTTGGGTTGATGAAAATTGGTGATAATGCCATCAACAACTCTAAAAATATAGGGTGGGTAGATAAACTTGTTTGTCCAGCCATCACCGGGTTCCAACTCTCGAGGATACATTACAGCTGATTCAAGGGCGCGTACCACAGTTGTTCCAACACCAATGACCCTTCGACCTTCTTCCTTTGCTTTTTTTATAGCCGTAACGGTCTCTTCAGGCACGTTAAAATACTCGGCATCCATCTGGTGCTTCGTGATGTCTTCAACATTTACAGGTCTGAAGGTTCCCAAACCGACATGGAGTGTCACATATTGAATTTCTACACCCTTTGCCTTGGCTTTCTTCAGAAGTGCCTCAGTGAAGTGCAATCCTGCTGTTGGAGCTGCCACTGCACCACGATGTTCTGCATATACAGTTTGATAACGATCTTTGTCCTTGTCATCTGCCTCTCTAAGGATGTAGGGAGGAAGTGGCCATTTGCCAACTTCATCAAGAATGGAATAGAAATCGCCACCATTTTTATCAAAACGAACTACGCGTCCGCCGGAAACAGTGTTATCGACCACATCACATGTGATTTTGTCTTCGATAACCAGCTTATTTCCCACTCTAACTTTTCGGGCAGGTTTCACCAGCGTTTCCCAGAGATTATTACCCAGTTCACGGAGTAAAAATAATTCGATCTCTGTGTCTGTTTTGTCCTTGCGGGCAAATAGTCTTGAGGGAAAAACTTTGGTGTTATTAAGGACAAGAACATCTCCTGATTTCAAGGAATCTACCAAATTTGAAAACTTGCTATGCTTAACTTCCCCAGACTGAGCATCCATGACGAGTAATTTGGATCCATCACGTTTTGCAGTGGGATGTTGTGCGATTAGCTCTTCTGGTAATTCATAATCGAAATCAGAGAGGGTCAGGGCTTTTGCGCGATCAAACAGCATATATCATTCTTTCTTTCTTTGAAACATGTTGGTTTGGGATAACTCGGCTTTTAATACAAAGCCTAAATGTCTGTATGCATGAGGGGTTGCCTGTCTACCACGGGCTGTCCTCACCAGGAAGCCTTCCATGATGAGAAAGGGTTCATAAACTTCTTCCAGGGTATTGGCTTCCTCACCGACTGCCACTGAAAGGGAATTGAGACCCACGGGGCCACCTTCAAATTTTTCAATAAGTGCCTTGAGAATGCGTTTATCCATATCATCGAGACCATACTCATCGACATTTAACATACCAAGCGCATCGTCAGCAATTTGTTTGTCTATGGAGCCATTGCCTTTGACCTGAGCAAAATCACGGGTCCTTCTCAAAAGTCTATTGGCAATACGTGGAGTACCTCGGCTGCGACGGGCCAACTCTAGTGCACCTTCATCATCCAAGGGAACATTCAAGATGTTTGCTGAACGCTTTATTATTTGCTGCAATTGCTCAGCTTCGTAGAAATCCATTCGAAGCACCACTCCAAAACGAGCTCGCATGGGTGGTGTCAGTAATCCTGCCCGTGTGGTAGCACCTACCAGAGTGAAGGGCTCCAGATTCAACTGAACACTCCTGGCGCTGGGACCTTTATCAATCATGATGTCAATGCGATAATCTTCCATGGCTGAATAGAGATATTCTTCAACTACGTGATTCAAACGATGGACTTCGTCTATAAAGAAGACATCTCTATCTTCAAGATTGGTCAAGAGACCAGCCAGATCAGCAGCTTTATCAAGAACCGGTCCAGAAGTAATTTTGATATTCACACCAAGTTCTTTTGCAACCAGCATGGCCAGGGTCGTTTTGCCCAGACCGGGAGGTCCAAAAAGAAGGACGTGATCCAAAGCTTCATTGCGCTGTTTAGCAGCTTCAATAAATATCTTCAACTGAGCAACAACATCTTCTTGACCCACAAAATCTTCCAGGCTCTGTGGTCTCAGCGCACGGTCA
>JABMQQ010000042.1 GCA_013202495.1 Fidelibacterota bacterium
CAGTTTTGTAGTGTGTTTTTGCACTCATGTGCGAGACTCCTTCATTACTCATTTCTTAAAGAGAATATATTTGATATATCTGTGAGGATTTTTTCAGTGTCCTTAATAATTTTGCACATACTAAGAGTTTGATTTCTGTCCGGTTTCAACCGCATTCCGATAAAAGCCCGCTTCGGAAAAGACACTCTCTAGAGCTAGAGTCGCCGCCCCAATACTTTCCGCCTGATGTCCAAGGTCACTGGTTCGAATGTCAGTGATGGGAACCGATCCCACGATAGAACACGCCTTCATTTTCTCCTGGACAGGATCCAACAAGCGGTTCTGAAGTTCCTCCATTGTCCCACCAAGAATAACCCGGCTGGGGTTCATCATGTTGATCCAGCCTGTAATAGCTGTACTCAAGTATTCACTTGTTTCCTGATAAAGTTGGAGGGCTAACTTATCGTTTTCAAGGGCTGCCGCTTCAATAGCCTCCAGATCGGTGCTACCATTGACCAGGGGACTATCAGGATACTTTTCTGACAACTCAGCAACTCGAGCCAGCATAGCTTTACCACCCACGAGCGTAGAGAGGCAACCTTCAAGACCACATTCACAGACGACATCGCTTTCTCCAACAGTCATATGTCCCATTTCACCGGCGATTCCAGTAGAACCTCTATAGATCTCCCCATTGAGCACAAAACCAGCACCTAATCCATATCCGATCTTGACATAGGTCAAATCCTCAAATCCACGACCGGCACCCCAACGATACTCAGCCAGAGCGCCAAGATTGGCATCATTGTCCACATAAACTGGGACGCCATAATGACTATGCAGAATATCCAACTCATTTTTACCACGCCAGGCAGGTATAACTATTTCAGATACCCATTCGGGGTGATCAGGGTCCACAGGACTGGGGAGAGCGACACCAATGCTAAGGAGTCGTTGCTGACCATCCATGACTTGATCGAGACAGGTATCACAAAGCTGGAAGACCAGACTCCGGGTACCTTCAGGATCAGACCGTACGGAATAGCTGCGTTTTTCAAATGCCAGGAGTTCGCCACCCAGATTCATCAGAGAGGTGGAGACATGAGTAGCACCAATATCGATACCCAGGATCAGTTTATGATCATTTTGAAATTCAAGGACAATAGGTTTGCGGCCCCCACTTGAAACCCCAGCTCCAACTTCTTTGACATATCCCGTATTTAGTAAATCACGTATTACTTCAGTGACAGTTGATCGGGAGAGACCAATCTGACGGGCTATTTCAGCTCGAGAAATTTGCTTTTCACGCCATATCAGATGGAGCACTGAATCTGCTAGTGGTCTTGCCTCCCAGCGATCGACTTTCCGAAAGCCGGAAAAACTCGCTGGTCGATATCCAACACCAGAAAGAGGAGATGCTTTTTTATCAGAAATGCTCAATTGTTGTAAAACTCATAAATGGATTTGAGTGAATCCAGGTTGGACTGAGCAAGGGACGAAAAGTATTTCTGGATATCACTAGAATCCAGTGTAGGTGCGAGTGGATCGAGAGCGTGAATTTTCCTGAGTACATGATAGGCTAAACGAGGACGAAGAATATCCCTGTCTTGTGTCGCCGATACTTCCCGTCCACAGATACCAAACCATTCTTCATTCATGTTGTTGAGCCCATGGATAAAATCGCTGGAGTAGCCGCCATTGGACCAGGATGCAGTTGAATCATGGTAATCCAGTTTATCATCAGGACCAGATTTCCACCAGCCATCGCTAAATTGAAAGGTAAGACCGCCTAGGGTGTTACCGTAGCCACCATTTCCGTGGGCTTGTTCATAAATTTCACGCCAATTTTCTAGCAGGACAAGGGCTTGGGATTCCTGGTCTTCTCTCATTTCTATTGCGCTAAAAGCATCAGCACCAAATTCAGTAAGCAGCACAGGTATATCCAGTTTGTCATTTACGACCTGGAACAGATTTTCAAATGAAGCTCCCCGATAACTGTTTGTTCCAAAAATGTCTAAATTTTCAATTTCCTGGGCAATAAGGTCTATAAATTGAACATCGCCGTTGGCGATAGCAACTGGGTGGTGATTATCACGTATATGAAGGATTCTGATGGCTTCGTTAAAAAGCGAATATAGGTCACGCGCCTTCTGGTGATCATTTTCCTGTGCTTCCGGCATATCTTGTGTATTGGCAGATTCCCAGATTAAGCCATAGTTGTTTTCATTCCCCAATAGCCACATGAGTACACCGGGGACATAGCGGAATTGTTCCACCATGGATATGACTTCTGTGAGGATCAATTCTCGTGTAAGCGAATCCCCATAGTCCACATTGGCGACCCAATTGCCATTAATCTCCATCCCATAGCGGGAAAAAGTATGATTGAGGATAGTGAAAATGCCGTAAGTTTCGTAGATGTACTCCACCCAGCGAGGAGGCACTCCCACATACTGGCGAATGGTATTTACTCTCATGGCTTGCAAGGCTATCATTTCCTCTTTCAGAACTGACTTGATAAAATCATCAGGTTGATCCCACAGGATGTATTTGTAATTCGTTCCGATGGGGTAGTAGTCCCAATTCATGCCGTGGACAAAGAAATCTGCATCATCTACTGTGAGCTTATGACCCGAACTGTCAGAGACGACTTTAACAAAAGCGACCTGGTCGCTTGTACAATTTGAGAGGGTCAATCCGAGCATAAAAATCAGGCTGAGAGCAAGTCCCTTTGTGCTGGGATGAGTCGCCTTGTTATACTCTGATTGCATTTGGAACTCCTTAATTAGGAACATCATTCAACGCAAAATGTACTTTGTTCGATTACCGTACAAAGTATTTATCTACAATGAGGTAAGTCAAGATAAAAGGTCGACTCAACCCATAAATCTCAGGATGAATTACTGTTTAAAGGAAAATGTCTCCTGAAAGAGCAACCAAAAGTTTATCTGATCAGGAAGTTATACCTCAGGTGAGATGGGGTTAGCAGGATGTTGAGAGGGCAGAAAGCCAGGTGTTTCAATGACACTCATACTTTTCCATTTGCCACCATAAAATCTTCCAAGAAATGTGAGCCCCATGGCAACAATAAAAAGGGCACAGAAGGTCCATGGCAAATAGAGGTCTGAGTCAAAATATTCCACAGCTATGAAGGTAGGAATAATTAAAACAAATATTGAAAGAGCTGTGGTCACTCGCATGACAAAGTGAGTATCGCCAGCACCCTTTATTGCTGAAGAATACAATATGCTCAATGTATCAAACACTGCATAAACTGCCACAAATCGAAGCAATATGATGGCCATGTTGAAAGTCTCGGGAGATGCAGCAAAGGGAGCGATAAAGACATGGGGAATGACCACATAAAGAAAGGTACAAAAAATCATATAAACCATGCCCAGTTGAACCGCCGAGTTAGCTGCATATTTGGCTGTTTCTGGATCACCGGCTCCAATATTTTGACCAACCATCATGGATAAGGCGATTCCCAATCCAAACATGGGCATAAAAGCCAGACTATTGATATTGATGGCAATGTTTGTTGCCGCCAGCTCCATCTGACCGATTCGACCCAGAATGAGGATGAAGGCTGTAAATCCCATGATCTCCAGGAAGAAATGTCCTCCGCTGGGTAGGCCATACTTGAGGAAGCGTTTCATAAAGGATGCGTCCCAGGACCGTGACGACCAGATCTTGAATCTTTGCTCATTTTCAGGTCGGAATATCAGCACCAGGTACATTACTATAGATAAAAATCCTGCGATAATGGTGGCAATGGCAGCACCAGCAATACCCATTTCAGGAAAAATTCCTATGCCGAAAATCAAGAGATAGTCCAGCACCAAATTGATTGCTGTAGTGAATAAGTTGACCCACATGACAGGCCAATTGCGACCTTGCCCAGTAAAGAAACCTGCAAAGGCAGAGGAAAGAATTGGCCCCAATCCACCAAAACAGAGAATCCTGAAATAGGTGCTCTCCATAATCTGCAATTTTTCATTATGCCCAATGATGCTGAACAACTTTGTCGACAGCGGTGACACTAAAAGGAGAACAACAGCTCCGAATAAGGAAAGGTAGAAACTATGCCACAGGACAGCGCCAACCTTATGATCCTCCTTGGCTCCAACATATTGAGATACAAAAGTTCCTGCATAGCTCACAGTACCAATGAAAAGACAGATGAAAACAAAATTGAGAATCCCTGCCGGCATAGCTGCAGCCAGGGCCTCCTCCGAATGCCAGCTGAGAAACATTCGATCTACAAACTGCTGTATTGACCAGGAACCAGTACTGAGGATCAGCGGGAAGGCGACAACTAGAATGTGCCTATACCCAAACTCTGCACCCCATCTTGTAGTTATCCTGTCTAGCAAATCAATTCACTCCTCTACAACCCCGACTTCATTTAATAACCAGGTCACTCATCGACAAAAACGTAATCGAACCATTGTAATAATCATGGGGAAGTATTCGGCATAAAATAGTTAGCGGAGTGGTGTTATTTTCAACACCCCAAAGATCAAAATGTTGGGTGTCGCGGTTTCAGTGAAGTCTTGCACCCCCGGCTTTTTCCCCTTACCTTTTAAATATTCACAGTAGATTATCAGATCATTGTAAACAAGTTCAAACTGACAGGTATTAGATGACTTTATCCATGATATTTGTACTGGCAGTCCTTGGGGGAGCAGTAATCCTCTTTGTCACAGAATGGCTTCGAGTGGATTTGGTTGCCCTATCTGTTCTGCTCATTTTATCCATTTTTGGGCTCATTACACATTCCCAGGCTATTGCGGGATTTAGCAATACTGCCATCATAACCATTGCCTCTGTTCTAGTATTAAGTGCTGGTCTGGTCAAAACGGGTGTCGCTCAAATCCTCGGTGGTCAAATTCTCAAACTCTCAGGTGATAGTGAAATCAAGTTATTGGTTATCATGATGGTGACAGTTGGTGCGCTATCTGGAGTAATGAATAATATTGGTGTCGCAGCTTTGATGCTGCCTGTGGTCATGGAAATTGCCCATCGAACAGGTCGCTCACCGTCAAAATTATTGATTCCCCTGGCCTTTGCATCCCTGTTTGGTGGTCTTACAACTCTAATCGCTACTGCTCCTAACATTCTTATCAGTAATGCCCTGGAAATGGAGGGGCTACAGCCATTCGCTTTGTTTGATTTTACACCCATCGGTGTGATTGCCATGCTGGTAGGTATCACTTATCTCGTTTTCTTTGGAAGACACCTCCTTCCAAACAGAGATCTAGGACGATCAACATCAATCGCTGATACGTTAAATGGTCAATATGAGCTCAATGACCGCCTTTTGACCATGAGCATTCCTGAGGATTCTGCGTTGAAGGATAAAAATCTCGCTGAGAGTCGTCTCGGATCTGCCCTAGGATTCAATGTGCTGGCTATTTTGAGGGGAGAGAAAACGCTGCTGGCTCCAGGACCTGATACTCAATTGCGTGCCGAGGATAAATTGTTGGTGGGGGGGAAAAGAGATCAGGTGGGAACACTCCAGGACTGGAAAACCCTCACCCTGAAACATGGTTGGTTGATAGGTGAGCATGAGTTGGATGAAGCCATTCGATTTGCTGAATTTAAAATTGCTCCAGATTCCCAATTTATCGGTAAGACATTTAAAGAAGCAGGGACACGTAATTCATTTGAGATAAATATCATTGCTGTGATTCAGAAAAATAAAGTGAGGGTTTCCCGTCTGAGAAATTATCGATTCAATTCTGATGATTTGCTGATAGCTATTGGTCAGACGGATAAACTTGATGCCATGGTGGACAGCAAACAGGTTAAGGAATTCAATTATGTCTCGCCCCGTAAGGTTGCTCTCAAGTATAAATTGCATCGACATCTCATTGGTATTCAAATTCCCGAGGAATCGACCCTGGCAACACGGAGTATCGCTCGGAGTCACTTGAAGAGCGCCCTGGGAATCAATGTCCTGGGAATTCGGAGGGGTGAAGAAGTCATCTTTATGCCTTCACCCTCCCACGAGCTTAAAGCAAATGATATCCTTATCGTTATCGGGGAATCCGAGATTCTGGAAATTCTTCACAGTCTGCAGAATCTGGAGATGGAGGAACAATCCAAAAACGATCTGGAGCGGTTAGAATCTGATGAAGTAGGTGTGGCTGAAATAACCCTCTCTCCAAGGAATTCAGCAGCAGGCAAGACGATTGGTGAACTCTATTTCCGTGAAAAATTTGGGCTCACTGTGCTGGCTATCTGGCGCAGGGACAGGGCCTATCGCACAAATCTCCGTGATTTTATTCTGGAACCTGGTGATGCCCTCATGGTCTATGGCTTGCGGCAAAATCTGGGAATGTTGCAACAGGAGGATGACTACCTCATTATTAGCGGTCTGGATCAGCCCATCTACAAAAAAGACAAGGTCATGATCGCAGCAGGAATTGAAATTGGTGTCCTCGTCGCGGTGGCCATAGGCTGGCTACCTATTTTTATTGCTGCCCTGGCCGGTGCTGTCCTCATGGTATTGACAAGATGTCTCACCATGGATGAAGCCTACGAGGCCATCGAGTGGCGAGCAATCATGCTAATAGCTGGGATGTTGAGTCTAGGAGTTGCCATGCATGAAACCGGAGTGACCAGCCTGCTGGCAGATAGTCTACTGGGTTCATTGGCTTTTCTGGGACCACAGGGCATTATTGCCGGATTATACATTATTACCTGTCTTTTTGCGCAGGTCATGCCCACAGCTGCTGTGGCAGTCCTCATGGCTCCCATGGCCATCACTACGGCTTCAAACCTGGGGCTTTCACCCTATGCTCTGGCCATGGTTGTGGCTCTTGGTAGTTCAGCCAGTTTTTTAAGTCCCGTTGGACATCCAGTGAATTTGCTGGTTATGGGAATTGGTGGGTATCGCTTCACTGATTACACCCGTGTAGGTTTGCCCCTGGTCATTCTCTTTGGATTAATCGCAGTATTTATTTTGCCATTATTCTGGCCACTTCATATTTAATGAAAAACCACCTGGAAATATTAAATCCTGATGGCTGTGAACTATATTTCAGACCGAAGATCATCGATATTCTAGTGATTATTATAAAGAGCTAAAATGAAAATAATTAAATGGTTTCTGACAACGTGCATGTTGCTGACATTAGGCTCTGTTGTACAGGCTTATTACACTACGGATGGTCAGAACGTGGTTGATATCAAAACCGGGGAAATCGTTCAACTCCGAGGTATTGGTCTGGGAGGGTGGTTGCTACCTGAGGGATATATGTGGGGCATTAGAAAGCTCAATCGACCGCGACATTTTGAAGCTGCCATTGAAGAGCTAATCGGATCCAGAAATGCTGTGAAGTTTTGGGATTTGTATTATACCAATTTTGTTACCCGTGAAGATGTGGAGATCATGAAATCATTTGGAGTGAACACCCTTCGGGTGCCACTGCTAGCTTCCATGATTCAACCCCGGAACCAACAACCTGATCAAGCCCCATTTGTGTATGATGAGCATAATTTTCAGTTCCTTGATGATTTCGTGGAATGGTGTGAAATAGTAGGTATGGGTGTCATCTGGGACCTCCATGGAGCTCCTGGTGGCCAAAATGCTGAGAATATTTCAGATAGTGATGGTGAAGCCCGCCTATGGACGGAGAAGTCCATTTATTGGCCTCAGACCATTGATCTCTGGGATACAATAACCAGACGTTATGCTGATAAGTCCTGTATTGTTGGTTACGATCTTCTGAATGAACCACTCCTGGCGAGATATGATGGGGTGGATCCTGGCTTATTGAGAGAATTATATGTCCTCATCACGCAAGTCATTCGTGAGACAGATCAGGATGGCATCATCTTTATTGAAGGTGATGATTGGGCCCAGGATTTTTCCGTTCTGGAACCCATGGATTGGGATCCCCACCTGGTCATGGCTTTCCACTCCTATCCACCTACAAACACCCAGCGAGGTCTCCAACGCTGGGATGATTTACGCATAAAATATGATATACCCCTCTGGCATGGCGAAACTGGCGAGCAGGATCCTCCCTGGGAATTGTACACCCGTTCCACGGAATTTCTGGAAGAGGCGAATGTGGGCTGGAACTGGTGGACTCACAAAAAATTTGAGCTGAATAGACAACCCTGGAGCATCAGGAAGACAGCAGGTTTTAAAAAAATTCTAGCCTACTGGAATGGTGAAGGTCCCAAGCCCGGCAAATGGCAGGCAACCAGATGGTTATTCAAACAAGCCAGAATGACAAATTCGATGGAGTGTGACTTTTTACCAGGGATGGTCGAGTCATTACATCCTCTGGATCCACAGAGGTATGCAAATACCCTCGAGCAAAAAAAACCCTCGATCCTGGAATCCTCAGCAGACAGGAATTTCGTGGAGGGATATCCTGGAGTTTTACGTGTAAAAGCATCAGGTTATCCTCTGCATTATCAATGGTATCGCAATGGGGAGGTGCTACCTACTGCCACGGGCTTTGAGCTGTTTCTCCATGAATTACCTATGGACTTGCGAAGTGGGAAATTCCATGCAGAAGTATGGAATAATAAGGGACGGACTCAAACTATCCCCAGTGAGATAGGTTGGGAGGATTTTGGAGGCTATCAAATCACTTTTATCTCTACACCTCCTGAAATTGATGGATTGCGCGACGATCTTTGGAGAGAGACGCAACAGTTACCTCTAAGCAATTCGATTTCCGGCTCTGTGGAGGGCGATGCAGACCTCAGTGCCTGGTTTAGTACTCTTTGGGATTGGGGTAATCTGTACTTCTATATGGAAATACAGGATGATAGTCTCAGCATAAACTCCTCAGTGAACCATTTAAACGATGGTATCGAGATATATCTGGACACGGATAATAGCAAATCAAAATTCTTTGGGGAGGATGAATTCCAACTGCGATTTGTTTTAAATGGTGAAAGTATATATGCTGATATTGGAGCCTATTTTGAGGGTGCAACAGTAGAGCAGGTTATGCGCAGGGGTGGATACGCAATAGAGATTGCCATCCCCTGGGAAAGTCTCAATGGAATAGCTATTGCGGACCACTTCTTAGGTCTTGATGTTCATATCAATGACAATGACAGTAATACCAGAAATGGAAAAATATCCTGGTTTACTCCACGGGACAATGCCTATCAATCACCTGCAAATTTTGGAACAGTTAGATTGGTTGAATCGGTCTCCAACCCTGATTGAATTTGGATAGGAAGATCATCCATATTTCTTGGAAAATTGTTATCTAAGGAGTGCAACCTTCGTCGAAGATGTGAGCTTATCTTGAGATAACCGAATCACATACATTCCGGAGCTACATTCTTCCCCAGATTCATTGGTTCCGTCCCAATGATACATTCCAGCACCACTACTCAATGAATTGATGGTCTCCGACTGAATTAAGCGACCACGTAGATCAAATATATCGATCTGAAATGATCCGATCTCTGGTATGGCATATGGAATACTAACTCTGGCATTAAATGGATTAGGAAAAGCCATTCCCAATCGAAAATCAGCAGGTCTGTTATGTTCTGCGATGGCAGATGGGTTTACAAAGCGGCTATTCTGCATACCAGGTGTCCCCAGATTATCTGATACAGCCCAGCTCGAGCTCAAACCATTGTCCAGAGTGGGGTGGGTCAGCTCCAAAGTGGGACCATCACCATCTGGTTCTGTGGGCCATGGGTCTTCATCATCATAGCGAACACTATCGATGAGGATTTCATCAGAATTAAACAGTCGAATAAGTTCTCCACCATTGCTGAAATTGAAATCCAGGTCACCTATAATCCGAGAACTACTGCCATGAATATTTCTAAAAGCGAGGGAGTCACTACACACAATCAGGTAGGCTTCAGATGGGAGCGATAGAGGGGGCAACACAAATTGATTATCATCGGAATCATCGCTAATTGACCACCCTTCCAGATCGACAGTGCTGGGCGTTCCATTAAATAATTCGACCCAGTCCTTTGAGTCAGAATCGTTTAAGGAATTATAATTGATTTCGTTTATAACCAGGGCCCCATCATCAGGCGTTAAAGGTACAAAAACTGCTGTAAGGTCAACATCTGACAGCATACTGATATCCAGGTCAGGATCAGTTCCACCTACACCAACCCAATGTGAAAATTGATAGCCTGGCAGGGCAATGGCACGTACATCAAGGGGGACTGTTGAAAAATAGGTTCCAACCCAGGGATAACTTTCAGGGATGATGGAATGGACTCGGACCAGACCACCATCTTCTGGTTCAACATTGACTTGAAGATCACTATCAGCACCAAGATTAAATTTGTTTCTAAAATGATTACGCATGTAATAGGGTCGATTCAGGGCAAAATTATCCATGATGATCCCTTCATTATACCAGTGGGTAATATTGATGTGATTCCAGCGTGAAATATGTTCGGGAAGTGAGAGTAAGAGCCATTGTTGATGGATATTAAGAGCCGCCTCAACATTATCATATTCGAAGGGCTGATTCAACAAGTCACAGGCAGTCAGAATGAAGTCTTGTCTAAAGCCAGGATTGGTCAAAAACTTACGCAGGAGTAGGGTGGACCATGGCGGGTTTGGCCAACCTGGTCCATTTGGATCCGTGGCAAACTCCAGGGTATTCCTTATGTAGTTATTACTACTCCAGATGCTAAAACCGAAATCAGTATCATATAATATCCAACGCCACTTTCCTCCCGGTAGGCGAGAGCGCCAGAATTTGATATTATTTCCAGGCCAGTCCTGGTTGTCGAAGTAGATTTGAGACAATTGGTAATCAATAAAGTTTTTGATATTTACACGTTCTTCGATGTATTCAAAATCAAGGTCAGAGTTGAGAGCATGGGTATTTACATAACTAATCAGATCGACATAATGTCCATTTTCACCATGAATCACCTCATTACCGTCCATGCCCAATAAATCGATATTGTCGGTGTCAAGATCGTGATGACTTGCTACGAAATGCTCATTGACCTTCTCACGCAAATTGTAAATGCCCCAATAGTCGCCATTAAAATAGACTTCAACTGGCTGAAAGGCTTGTTTGTCAATATCCCTCTCAGATACCAAACCCGTCATAAAACCATCCCGATAACCTGACATATTCCAGTCATTCCCTGCATTTCTGAGCACGATTGCTTCGAATTTGTCTATATCCAGCTCAGGAAAGAAGGGGAAGTCAAATTTGCTGGTTCCATAGCGACCACGAGCAAAAAGGGAGATCGATCGCTGGGGATTCCCGCGACTCCAGCCGCCAAATATTTTTGCTCCCGCTGAGGCAGCATAACTCAGATCATCTCCATCTTCAAAATACTCGATATGGACCTGTCGTTCCCAGTCTTCCCAGAAATTAGCACCAAAATGGGGAAAAGATTGGGATGCATTGGATCCCATGACATACATGCCGGAATCATTATCAAAGAAAGCACCGGGGTCAAAAATGAGTGACAACACTGGAAGATAGGGGTCTTCATTAATAAAATAGCTGTAGGATGATTGGGTGGGATTTGTGCCGTCAAAGGCGCTGCTCATGACTCGAATTACAGTGGTCTGGGTAATAGGCAGGGGTGCATAGTAGGTAGCGGACCCCAGGTTCGGTGTTGTGCCATCAACGGTATATTTATATATCCGGCTTGGAGGGACAGTACCCATACTTAAGGCGATGCCACCATTATAAAATCCCGGTTCAGGGGATAGGGTTGGTGGTTCCGCCAGGATGGAGAATCCTCCTGCATTTGCCTGCCCAGGTGTTGGCGGGTTAAAGTAATACAAATTATCACTGGCATCAGGCTCTCTACCCCAACTTATGTCAGCGGGTAACTCAGGCGTTCTGATTGTGTCAAGACTCGAGCCATCCGGACTGGTTAACATGACCATTTCACCATCACTGCTAATTTTGAAATTGGTGTGAAATTGGCTTTGATCTGGGGCCAGTAGATATTCAGGTAAGGGAGAACCAGATCCTCCCAGTTCGCCCAGGCTCAGAAATGGGATAGCTGTCATGTCAGAAGATGAGGTGCTATGGTTATGTACCTCAACGGCGATGACATTGTCACCTTCATCAAATAATTCTCGTGGTAGTAGCGTGTAGGGGAGATCAATTCCACCAGGTAATGATGGTTCGGTATAGGAAGCTGCAGGCGTGTTGTTGTTTACTGTACCACCTGGCGCACCCATATTTTCCCGTGAGAATTCAATTCCATTCAGATAGGCAACATATCCATCATCATAATCGATATGAAAAAGCAACCCTGGCAATGATGAGGTATCAGCTATAGTAAAGGTTTTGCGCATATACACTGACATAGTAATTGGGATGACTGTATTGTCATCATTGTCCCCATAACCAAATCCACTGGGACCCTCCAACCATTGGCTTTCATTAAAATCCAAAGAATTCCAGTTGTCTGGTGGATTGGAAATTCCCACGAAGTAGTGCCACATGTCACCTTCGTCGAACATGAGATCCCAATTGATGTTTAAACTTTGTCTATCCTTGTCAGATGCGAATATGATAGTGTGACCACCACCACCTATCTGGCCAGTTTCAAATGTCCATTTATGAGGATCTCCAATATCATCAGAAAGGCCATAACCCTGCAGATTAATAGGTGATGAGGAAGTATTGTAAATTTCTATCCAGTCAGGGGTGTCACCATCTTCATCCTGGAGACTTGCCTGGTTGGAAGCAACAATTTCATTCAAAATCAAGGATTGACCAAAAAGTAGGGAAGGTAGGACCACAGCAATGAAACAGACTGTGGAGGAAAAGGTGTGGAGTAGTTGTTTCATATCAGCTTTAGCTTAGTTCCTGCGTTTTAATAAGGCAACGTTTAATAAGTCAATCCATAACCAACAGAAAAGAGGGGGGTATAGTTGACATCCCCAACGTTAATTGGTATTTGGCTCATGTCTGTGGGCCAGGTCACTGAAAGTTTCCCAGTGGGAGTGTAATCACCAAAAATCACATCAGTAATACCGTTCCCTTCAGTTCCTGGAAGCCAGGCAGCTAAAAAGGCATCAGCGTTTTCCAGCTCATCAGTGACAATAATTGGACGACCTGAGAGGAGGACCACCACCATGGGTTTGCCACTATCCTTTACTCGATTCAAGACAGCAATATCCTCGCTGGACAAGACGAGATCATCCCGGTCTCCATGACCCTCGGCGTAAGGTTCTTCACCAACAACGACGATGACTGCATCTCCACTTGAGGCAGCAAGCCCATCAGGGGAGTGAACGACCTGGGTGGCAGGAGAAACGGTTTCTTGAATTCCTTCCAGTACAGTTGTTCCAGGAGTGATATCACCCATACCGCCTTGCCAGGCGATACTCCATCCACCACACTGCATTCCAACATCATCTGCACCTCGTCCTGCCACGACAAGCGTGGACAACTCTTTAGAAAGGGGGAGGACATCTTCATTCTTCAGCATCACCACAGACTCACGTACAGCCTGCCGTGCTACTGACCTGTGTTCTGGAGAACCAATGCTTGCTATTAAACTGCGGTCATTGGAATAGAGTGAATCCAGGAGTCCCATTTGTTTTTTTACATTCAATATCCGTGTCACTGCATCATCAATTCGTGATATTTCAATTGAACCTTCATTGACTGCCTGCTTGAGTTTGGTTATAAATTCTCTGTACCCTGTACCGCCATTGGAAGTATTCCCAGGTACCATAACCATATCGACACCTGCGTTAATCGATTCGATGATATCACTTTTATAATTGCCTGGGAGTTCATCAATGGCCGCCCAATCTGAAACTATAAATCCCTCAAATCCCAACTCTCCTTTAAGTAAGTCGGTCATCAGATATTTATGTCCATGGAGTTTGAGGCTGTTCCAACTGTTATAGGAGGCCATTATTGTAGCTGTTCCGGCTTGTATTGCTGCCCGGTAAGGAGGAAGATGAAGTCCACGCAATTCGGCTTCGGAAATCTGGGCATCACCCCGGTCAATTTTTCCACCGGATCCTGTTCCCCAGGTTGGGGCGCCGTCTCCAATAAAATGCTTGGTGCAAGCCGCGATAGCTTCAGGCGAGCTTAAGGAGGTTCCTTGATACCCCTCAACCTGAGCTCGACCCAGGGCTGAGATAAGAGCAGGATCTTCACCGTAGGATTCGTATGCGCGCCCCCATCTTTCGTCTCGAGAATTAGCTACGCACGGGTCAAAGGTCCAATTGATCCCTGTGGCACGAACCTCTTTGGCTGTTATTCTGGCTATTTCTTTTGCAAGGTCAGGGTTTCCTGTAGCGCCTAACCCAATGTTATGTGGGAAAATGGTTGCACCCACCACATTATTATGGCCATGAATTGCATCAATGCCGTAAATCAGGGGAATACCGAGTCGAGTTTCTGTCGCAAACCCCTGGTAGCGATCCAGCATATCCGCCCAGGAGTTTGGCTCATTGGTTCCAGGGGCAGAGCCTCCTCCACTGAGGAGGGAACCCAGGAATAGATTCTTAATGTCTGCCTCGTCAACGAGGTAATTCCTGCCTGCCTGTGTCATTTGTCCAACTTTTTCAGAAAGCGTCATCATCTCAACAATGGTCTCAACACTTTTACCATGCACCGATTCTTGTTTGATCACCGGTTCAGTTGAGTTACAGCTGAAAAGTACTACACCAAATATTAGAAAAAGAAATTTATGTATTGTTGCAATTTTGAACATTCTCACTCCTTAGGATTGACCAAAAGAAACTAGCTATATTTGTTAAGATCATATATGTTCAATTTGAGTGCCATGAATTCGAGAAAATCAAAATTTTGTAGGGGAGCTTCAACAGGGCATATGCATCAAAGTTGCTGGTCACAATTGGAGACTTCAACCATGTCTGAACGCTTGCATAGTTAAGTTGCTGTAAATATGGTAATAATGTTAATAAAATAACTGGAGATGTGGTCGATGGAACCAGATCCTTCATTTCAATTATATCTGCCAATCTAAAATATTTTATTGATACTAAGATTCTTATTGATTGAATCTCAGCTAAAGTCGAGTTAGCCCTTGTATTGTTTTGATACTCCAATTATTATCATTTCAATAAAATGAATGATAAGAATCTACCAGAAGATCAGCCCAAAAGGCTCAGGATAAAGTCACTTTCCACGAGTCTCCCATTTTTGTTCTCCATAGGAGCATTGATCTTCCTGATATCCTTCTTGATATCTTCATTTCCACTGGGAACAAACCCCTTAAATACGGATGGAATTGAGCGAGTTTATTTCGCTGATAATATTGGTGTGGGGCATGCTGAAATAATTAGACAATTCAATGAGCTACACCAGGGGGAAGTGGAGGTAATAGCCATTGATTTACCCTTCTCAAAATTTAATACCAATCAGAGGAAAGAGCTGATAGCCAGGAACTTACGAAGTCGTAGCAGTAGAATTGATGTCTTCTCAGTTGATCTGATCTGGGTTCCTCGATTTACCAAATGGGCAGAACCACTTGCCCCATATTTTGCCCCTCAGTTTTTAAATAAATTGGTCCCTCAACCTCTTCAAACCTGCTATGTCGATGACATCCTGTATGCTGTCCCCCTTTACACAGATATAGGAGCCTTATACTACCGTAAGGATATGATCCTGGCATTGCCAGATGGTGAAGCCATCGTGGAGCGAATCAAGCAGTCTATCACCTGGGAAGAAATGCTTGAGATCAGGGACTCTTATTTCCCAGGAAAACCCACATTTATCCCGCAGGCCGTAGCCTATGAGGGACTGATCTGTAATTTCAATGAAATCATAGGGCAGGCACTTGAAGATGAAGCAACAGGGCAACTGATTGATCTGACAGACCCATTGGTCATCGAGCGCACTCACTTCATGCGTGAAATGATCCGCACAAATTTTGCACCTATTGAAGCCTTGAGCATGACGGAGGATGACTGTATTCGTTTCGCATTGGCTCATGATATTCCCTTTGTGCGTGGGTGGCCAACTGTGAACAATGAGGATTATCAGCGTTTTGATCCAGAATTATTCAAAAAATTAGAAATAGCACCATTGCCGCACTTTAAAGGGGGCGAATCGACGCCCGTTTTTGGTGGCTGGAATATGATGCTCTCAAAACATTCACCGGTGAAGGATGCTTCAATACTTTTCATGGAATTTGCCGCTTCTATGCAGGGCCAGCAAATATTTTATGAACGTGAAGGTCTTTTACCTATACAACGAGAGTTCTATAGTCAACCCAAAGCAGGACCTCGTCAGGAAAGATTACAGCTTATCCAGAAAATGATGCAAAAGGGTCTTCACAGACCCATGTTGGACCAGTATACACTTATATCGGATATCCTTTCAACTCAGCTGCACCAGATTATGTCTGGTGAAATTGAGGTTGAAGTTGGGTTGGCATTGGCCAAAAAAGAAATTGATGCTGTCATGGCCAGAGGAAGCGCTTTTTGAAACTTCCACAAAAATTTGAAAGCTATCATTTTGAGATTCAACACATCCTCGTGTTGTTTATCGTAGTAGTTATTTTTCAAACAGCACTCTCATTTATTAATAGTCAATCTACCCATCAGATATTTCAACAAGCCATGGAGTACTATCGGCGTGACTCGGCTGAACGAGTGGCTGATCTTACAACCACCGCTCTTGAACTTCTTATTGAGCAGGGTCGCAGGGATAGTCCCATAAATGGTGAGCGCAGAGGGAATACGATTGAGTCTTTCGATAAATTATTAAGTCAACAGATGCTGCAGAGGAATATTGATGAGGTTTTTCTCCTGGTCAATCAGGGAGGAAGTGTGGTTGCCCTGAGAGAAGGAGCAGAAATATATGATCTCTATCTCGAACCAGATTCTATCTTGATGATTGAGAATCAACCATCTGCAGCCAATGCCATCCTTTACTATCATGAGCATTTCCAATCTTTGGTGGATGAGGAGCAAATTGTCAGTTCACTGGAAGGCAACAATACATTCCATGTACTGGTACCGTTCTATGACAAGGGTGAGATTGCAGGTGCTGCTTATATGCGAGTAACTCCAGATGTCGCAGGATTTCTATCCCTCATCAAATCGGCCTACAGCCAAAGTGGAGTACTGTTTACAGGACTCATTCTGATTGGGTTCCTGGCTATGTTTTTCATATACTCCTATACCGCTCAAGAACGGGATGAAGTCCAGCATCAATTGTTTGATCAACGCTCAAAACAGCTTCGAGAACAAGTGGAACACCAGAAAGAATCCCTTTTTACAAAACGTATTTACCACACCCATCACAAAGCAGAAAAAGTTATGGGGTTTATAAAAGAGGATCTCAGGGGTTTGCAGGATAAAAACCTGGACGACACGCGAAATCGTGTCACAAAATACGCAAACTTTGTTTCCCGAGTGATTTATGATATGAAAACCTATGATCCGCCGCTTCATGTCATTCGGAATCCAATTTTTCAGACCAATATTAATGAGGTTATCCAGTTTGTTGTAGAAAATATTTTTCAACGGGTATATAGAGTTAGTGAAAGCAATGCAGTCAGTGTAGAGCTTGATTTTGCTGAAGATATTCCAATCCTGCATATCAATGAGTATGTAGTTTGGGAGATCATTGAGCCCTTGATCCAGAATGCTATTGAGCACAATGTGGATCATAATCTCATAATAAAGATTAAAACAAAATATGATGCAGTGAAAAAAAGACTCACTGTTGAGATTTGTGATAACGGTAAAGGTTTGTCATCTGAATTGCTGAAGGTTGATGAGCATGGTCAAAAGGCCATTTTTAAGGAGTCAGTGAGTACCAAAGAAGGGAGCCAGAACTCTGGTTACGGTTGCTATCTGGCATGGGAAATCAGTCGGAGATGCGATTGGGTAGTTGATGCACATAATAGAGCAGAAGGAGGCGCCTGCTTCACTTTACAGGCTCCCATAGGATAAAATATGGAACAGGATCAAATTAGAGTACTCCTTATTGAAGATGAAGAGTTTGACGTACGCCGGATAAAAAACACCATTGCACCCCATCGGGAGAGAATCTGTATCCAGGATATTGTATCGACGGGTGAGGATGCCATACAGACTCTTGAGAAAAAAGGTCCCTATGATGTGGCCATTCTGGATTATCAGATATCTGGTGGTTTGTATGGTGAAAGACTTATCAAGCGCTTGAAAAAAGTCGATCCCAGTATTCAGATCATCGTCATCACCAAGATGACCATCAATCAGACCGACCTACATTTTGCTAATCAATTGATAGAGAGTGGTGCCTATTGGTTCGGAACAAAATATCCCTCTGATATTGAGGATTTTATCTATCAACCGACTGACTTCATTCTGACCATCATGAACGCGGCTGAAAAAAAACGGCTGGAGCAGGAACGCATGCGTTCACAAAACAGGCTTGATAAAAAGATCGCCCGAATTATTCAGGAAAGACCCATGCTGGGAGATTCGGAAAGTATTCTGAAGATCAGGGAGCGTATTACCAAATATGCTGCGACCCATGCAAATGTGCTCATCCTCGGTGAATCTGGAACAGGGAAGGAGTTGATTGCCAGAAATATCCATTATCAGAGCAGTCGACGTTATGAAAATTTTGTCACTGTGAATTGTGCTGCCATCCCTGCTGAACTAATTGAAAGTGAGCTATTCGGATTTATCAAGGGTGCTTTTACAGGCGCCAAAGAAGATAAAGCCGGGTTATTCGAACAGGCCAATCACGGAACCATATTCCTAGATGAAATATCCGAATTACCCTATCAGGCCCAGGCCAAACTGCTACGCGTTCTAGAAACAGGTGAAATGGATAAAATCGGTCGCAAAAAGAGCCATAACGTTGATGTGAGAGTTATCGCGGCCACTAATAAAAATCTGAAGGATCGGATGAAAAAAAATCTATTCCGTGAGGATCTTTTTTACCGTCTGAATATCCTCAATATCCAGGCACCTGCCTTGAAAGAACGCAAAGAGGATATTCGCGTTCTCATTGACTATTTCGTCGGTCATCACTGTCGTGATTTGAGCATTGTTCTGCCAGCCATCACCGATGGCGCCTGGAGCTTTTTGGAGCAATTCCATTGGCCGGGGAATGTTCGTCAACTGAAAAATGTAACTCAGAGATTGGTCATCTTGAGCAATGATACGATAACTCGTGAAATCGTGGAACTTGCCATGGATGTTCAGGCACAGGATTCAGCTACTGGCCTGACAAATCCAGTCTTTTCAACGGATAACATTATGCCTCTCAAAGATGTGGAACAAAATTTCCGCAAACAGTATTTTGAGTTTGTGCGTCAACACAGTCGCACGGATACTGAGGCTGCCGGAAAACTTGGTCTGGCTCCACCAAATTTTCATCGTATGTGCAAAGAACTTGGGCTCAAGTAAACCTGATCATTATCTGGTTATAGTTATCATAATAATAAGATTATTATTCCTATAATAAGTCAACCCACTGATTCATGGTCATTCGATTTCCCCAAATGAAAATTAATTTGAGATAATATTTCACGAAAAATTATCTGGATTTACATTTGTAAACCCTTGTTATACAAACAACTTTCTCTCAATTCCACAACGATTTTAAACCAATAATATTTATCTGGCTCCCTGGACTCAAGACGATATGGCATAAGTGGTCTGGTATTTGACTAATAAAGGAATAAGTAATGAAAATTATTTATCAAATCATCAAATATTCTACAGGTTCTGCATGAGCGGACTTGATTTCGCTGTCATCATCATATACTTCCTCCTGGTTATTGGAATAGGGATTTACTTTTCCCGACGAACCAATGACAGCACTGAATATTTCCTGGCAGGGAGAAATGTGGGCTGGATCGCCATTGGTGCATCTCTTTTTGCTTCGAATATCTCAAGTGAACATTTTATTGGATTGGCTGGCACCGGGTCGAGCAGTGGGTTGGCTGTGGGTCATTTTGAATGGCTGGCCGCCTTCATGGTTCTTTTTCTGGGTTGGATCTTCGTCCCATTCTATTTGAAGTCAGGTGTTTTCACCATGCCTGAATTCCTGGAAAGACGTTATGGCAAAGCCAGTCGTATGTATCTTACCTCTGTTTCGATCATTGCCTATGTCATTACAAAAATCTCCGTAACCCTTTTTGCTGGTGGATTGTTACTAAACAAGATTCTGGGTTGGGACATGATGACCTCAGCCGTCGTGCTGATCATTGTTACAGGAATTTATACAATTGCTGGTGGACTCAGCGCTGTTATCTATACCGAGCTTGTTCAAGCCTTCATTCTCATTGGTGGAGCTATTGCTCTGACTCTTCTGGGTTTAAATGAGGTAGGAGGGTTTACAGGGCTTCAAGCCAAACTGCCGCCAGAGTATTTCCAAATGTTCAAAGCTTTTGATCATCCTGACTTCCCCTGGACAGGCATCATTTTTGGGGCTCCCATTTTGGGAGTCTGGTATTGGTGTACTGATCAGTTTATCGTTCAGCGAGTTTTGAGCGCAAAAAATATTAATCACGCACGATCAGGAGCTATCCTGGCTGGTTTTCTTAAAATATTACCCGTATTTATTCTGGTACTCCCCGGCTTGATTGCTGCAGCTCTTTTTGGAACCACAGGGGATGAGGCATATCCTACTCTGGTCACAAGCTATTTACTACCTTCGGGACTCAAGGGTATCGTCATCGCCAGTTTGCTGGCAGCATTAATGTCATCCCTGGCCAGTGTCT
This sequence comes from Fidelibacterota bacterium, assembly GCA_013202495.1. Classification (GTDB taxonomy): domain Bacteria; phylum Fidelibacterota; class UBA8477; order UBA8477; family JABMPR01; genus JABMPR01. The sequence continues at coordinate 20,647 of JABMQQ010000042.1, forward strand.
TTAATAGTACCTCAACCTTATTCACCATTGATTTTTATAAGAATTTCAGACCAGAATCCTCAGAAGTGGAGCTGGTCCTGGTTGGTCGTCTGGCAACCACAGTTATGGTTGTGCTGGGTGTCCTATCCGTTCCACTCATCACGATGTTGAGTGGTCAGCTATTCGTTTATCTGCAAAGTGTCCAGGCCTATATCAGTCCTCCCATTGCTGCAGTATTCATACTGGGCATTTTCTGGAGTCGGGCTAATTCGCAGGGGGCCATATCCGCCTTAGGAGTTGGTGCTGTTTTGGGAGCTTTGCGTTTTATACTTGAGATTATGGTGAAATCTGGCACCTCACTGGGAAGCTTTGAATGGTTCGCCACCATGAACTTTTTGCATTTTGCTGTATTCCTGTTTGTTATTTCTGTGGGCGTTGTGGTGATTGTCAGCCTGTTTACTGCTATACCGAATAAACAACAAATTTCAGGACTTACTCTGGCCACAGCATCTGAGATGCAGACAGATCTCAGTAGGAGAATGGATAGCAAGGATGATAAGTGGAACAAAATTAATATAATAGCATCAATAACACTCGTCGTGGTTATTTTTGCTCTTTGGATAAGATTTGCTTAAGATATGAAGATTCAAACAACACAAGGAGGTTACACAATGAAGACAGTGTTACGTTTTAGCATGGTTCTTATGCTCCTCATGGTTGTGGGTCATGCACAGGTCATCAATAATATGGATGCCGCCCCTGCTGACACCAACTATTGGGAATGGTTTGATCCCGTAACAGAAGGTGGATCAGCTGATAATCCTGCTGCTCACTATGCTATTAGCACCAATGCTGATCCAACCCTGGGTTGGATCGAAACCAGCTACGTTACTGATAATGTTTTAGAGGGTACCGCAGCAATGAGAGTTGATTACAGTATTCATAATAGCGAGGGTTGGGGAGGTTACACCAAAATCCAACATCGTTATCCTGATACCTTGAGTACAGGTACTTATGATTGGGGATTATATGACAGTCTTTCCTTCTCTTATTATAATGTCGTTCCCCAGGATTCTTTGGGTCGAGTACACCTGAGACTTAATCTTCTTGATTACGGTGATATCACCGACTCCAGCTATAGTGGTCTGGGCGAGTTTTGGTATTCATTCAGCTATATCCTGGACGATGAACCAGGTTGGCACACAGTAGAAATGCTTCTTGAAGGTACCGATACATGGGACAATGCTGGATTTACTCATACAGGTTGGTCAGGAACTCCTGGTAACCTCGCGTTAGATAAAGATCGTATCAAAGGCTATGCCCTTGAGTTCTCCGTTAGCGGAAGTGGTGCTGGCGATGTGGTTACTGGGTCAGTTATTTTTGATGATTTCAAGCTGACTGGATCCAGAAATGAATTGGACAATCCTGGTTTTGAATTTGCAGATGTTCAAGATGATGCTTTTGGTTGGGGAGTAGCCTCTGCCGATGGCGCTACAGCGACCATTGAAGATGATGCCGCTGGTGCTTATTCTGGTAGCAAATATGGCAAAATCACTACATCAGGTGATTCTCAGTGGACCGTTATTTATGAAGAGAGTGATCATCCAGCCGCTGTTGGGGAAACCTGGGAGTTCGGTGGATATGTTAAAGATATTTCTGCAGTAGTAACTGAAGGTAGTTCTGCAGCACTGAAATTCGAAACATACGATGCCGATGGTAACAAGGTTGATCACGAAATCGGTTTGCCCGATGTGACTACTGAATGGGAACAACATTCTATTCAATTGGTTATCCCAGCAGGTACAGCTACAGTGAAGGCTGTTATTGTAGGATCCACATGGGCTGGACCTCCAGCAGATTATGCCTTTGATGAGATGTATCTGGTGAATTTGGGTGGTCTCGATACTGAAGCTCCACCACCAGTGGAAAATGTAAGTGCCTTACCAGGGACTAACTACAATCTGGTTACCTGGGAAGATGTACCTACTGAAGAAGGTGAAACTTATACAATCTATGCCAGCATGTCTCCAATCTCTGATGTTGAAGATCCCGCAGTGGACGTTCTTGCGGCAGGTCATCTGGAAGGTGCACCAAGTGTAGTTCATTACCTTTATACACCTACAGACGATGCCCCAGTTGAATATTATTATGCGGTTTCCTGTACAGATGCTTCACAGAATGTTGGCGAACCTGGTTTATCCCCAAGTTCATACACCAACACAGCTCTTGGAATCCCAACTATTTCAATGGATGCACCAGCAGACTTTGTTGCTGATGGTTTTCTTGATGAGTGGACTGATGTAACTCCTTTCTTTATAGGAGACCCTAACTCTTGGGGTGTATCAGCCATCTGGGGTGCTGTAGACAATAATGATGATGCATCAGGTAATCTCTATATAGCTATGGATGATGATTTCATGTACGTCGCTGCTGAAGTGACAGACAATGTCTATGAAGGCTATGTTGGAGAAGGCAACTGGTGGGAAATGGATGCCTTTGAGCTCTTCTTTGGTCTCTATGACTGGACCGGTCCAAGACATAACGCCATGTATCGCGGAGACAAACCAGATTATAAATTGGTTTTCACCGATCAGACACTGGTTCGTGATGTTGATGGTCAGCTGACCATGGCTACCACAGGTGATGGAAACTACTATTTTGAAGGTTTCAACCCTGATTATGTATTCGAAGCCAAGGTTTCCCTGGACTCACTGGCATCAGCCAGTGGTTTCACAGATGCACGCTATACGCCAGTAGCTGGCGATCGTATTATTATGGAACCAGTTATCCATGATAATGACGGTGGCGGCACCTGGGAAGGCAACGTCATGAGTTCACCAACTAATACTGATAACGCCTGGCAGACAACTGCCGTATGGTCACATTCATTTGTCAGTGCCGGTGGTGTTGCTATTGATGATATCGAGACACCTGCTACATATTCATTGAGCAGAAACTATCCTAATCCTTTCAACCCAAGTACAATCATCAATTACGAAATCGGCCAATCCGAACTCGTGAAATTGACTGTATATAATGTTTTGGGTCAGGAAGTAATGGTTCTGGTGAACGATGTTCAGCAGGCTGGTGCTCATGAGATTCAATTCCAGGCCGGAGCTCTTGCTTCAGGTATTTATATGTACCGCTTGGAAGCTGGTAATTTTACCAGCACGCACAAAATGATCTTAATGAAATAAGATTGTTGTTGATATAGAGTAATAAACTGTGGGGGGGATGGACCAATAAAGTCCGTTCCCCCTTCACTTAGTAAAGTGGTAGATGATGATGAAATTTGATTTAGGTAAACTCCGTCGCAAACTATTGACAGTTGCAGGATTCTCTCTTCTTCTTGTGAGTGGTATACAAGCACAGACGACTGGGAAAATTGCTGGTACCATCATTGATGATGTGACTGGTGAACCGCTTCCAGGGGCGAATGTCATAATACTTGATTCACAAATGGGTGCAGCTGCGGATATTGAAGGAAGATACTACATCCTGAATATTCGACCTGGCCATTATGACTTACGTGTAGATATGATTGGATACGCACCTGTTATAGTTGAGAATATTCCAGTTTCAATTAATAGAACAGTACCTGTAGATGTCCGTATGTCCACAGCAACCATTACTGGGGAAGTTGTGGTTGTGGAAGTTGAACGGGTCGCCATGAAAAAAGATCAGACTGGAACTATTAAGAATATTTCGTCAGAACAATTAGAAATTCTACCTGTGGAAAACCTGGGTGCAGTTGTAAATATGCAGGCCGGTGTTGTAGATGGTCACTTCAGAGGTGGTCGTTCTACCGAAGTATCATACCTCATCGATGGTGTTTCAGTTGATGAAACCTTTGGTGGACAGTATGCTTCAGTAGAGATTGAACCAGAATCTATTAAGGATCTGGAAGTAATTACCGGTACGTTTAACGCCGAATATGGCCGAGCCATGAGCGGTGTGGTTAACGCAGTCACAAAAGACGGTAGCAAAGATTTTCATGGATCTTTTTATACAGGCATGGCAAATTACCAGACGGAAAATGATCATATTTTTAAAGGCATAGACTCACGTTCTGTAAATCAAAACGAAGATTATAAATTTCAACTTAGTGGCCCTATCCTGGGTGACAGAATCACCTTTTTCGTGAATACACGATATCAACATAATCGCAATCACCTCAATGGCATCTCCCGGTATAATGTGGATGACTATAGTGACTATACTGCTGAAGACAGCACTGGATGGATTACACAGAATACTGGAGATAGCGTCCTAGTGCCCATGAATGGTTCTCTCAACCGCTCATTCCTGGGAAAAATGGTCTTTAATCTCAGTGGGGCACTCAAATTTTCGCTCCTGCATTCTATTAATAATGATCGCTGGGATGGCTATGATCACGGCTCAAGATATAATCCCCTTGGAATGGCAAGCAATTATCGCGAATCAAAATTTACAGTTTTTCAACTAAATCATCTACTCACCAATAGCTTTTTTTATGAGTTAAAACTTTCATCCATGGATACTTACAATGGCGAGTACCTCTATGAAGATCCACTGAGTACAAAATATGTGAACGACATATATTCGAACAGTTATGGAATCGGTGCCAGCACTGGTGGCCAGAATAAAAATCATAGTAAACGTTGGATGATTGATAATGGAGCCAAACTCGATATGACCTGGCAGATAAATTCACATCACAATATCAAGGCCGGAGCCAATTTTGTGCAGCACAAACTTACCAACGAATGGCACAGCATTAGAAACGTTTATGAAGGGTCTGAATTTGCTGCCTTTCTCTATGAGCCAATCATTTATGGAGACAGTTCAACCCATGCAGATGTGTATTCAGTAAATCCATCTGATTTTGCTGGTTATATCCAGGACAAAATGGAATATGATGAGATGGTCATCAACTATGGAATTCGGTACGATTGGTTCGATCCGGCAACCAGATATCCAAGTGATTTAAGAAATCCCGCCAATCAACTCAACTTTGAGGATGATAGTTCCCGCACTTCAACCTATCCAGATACACCGAATACCTATCAAATCAGCCCCAGAATTGGTCTAGCTTACCAATTGGGAAATGCAGCAATTCTGCACTTCAGTTATGGCCATTTTTTCCAGTTACCACCCATGTATGCCATGTACCAGAACCATTCATTTCTGGTTGCACCTGGAGATTATGAAACCGAAATGGGCAATTCTAACCTTGAAGCCGAAAAAACAGTCGCCTACGAAATTGGTTTATGGCAAGAGGTTGGACCAGGTATGGGACTGGAAGTCTCTTTGTTTTATAAGGATATATACAATCTGTTAAGCACAAAGGTAATCAGTACTTACAATCAGATTGAGTATGGTCAATATACCAATAAGGATTATGGCAATGTACGTGGCCTCGAAGTCAAATTTGATGTATTTCAGAATCCAATTAACATCTGGCTGAACTATACATTGCAATACACCAGGGGAAATGCTGACTCACCAACACAGGCATTTGACCGAGCTGGTGCCAGCCAGGATCCAGTCAATAAGTTTATCCCCATGAGTTGGGATCAAAGGCACACTCTCAATGGAACCATCGGGTATATCGGTCCTCATTATGGCATATCAGTGACTGGATATTTTAATTCTGGAGCCCCCTATACATTCTCACCCCAGGGCGAGAGTGTTCTGGCTCGTGTGAATCTTTATCCAAACAACGATTATCGTCCCATTAAATATCACGCGGATTTGACAGCCTATTACAAGATGAATCTCATGAGTGGTATGAGTCTCAAGTTTGACCTGTCAGTTTACAACCTGTTTGATCGTTTAAATGAAAACTGGGTGAATGGCGAAACTGGACGTGCCTACACAGCCATCGTCACTGATGCTGATCTTTCTAATTTTAAGGAAGATTTTTTCGAGTACAGTGAGAATTACCAAGACCCCTCAGCCTTTAGTGCCCCCCGCCAGATCAAACTTGGCGTTGGCCTCACCTTTTAGGAGGATGCAATGAGAATTCGTCCATATCTCCTGTTGTTATTAATTGCGATCCTTGCTATGGGAACAAACAGTCTCCTGGCCCAGGGTCGACCCTTTGTAGGACCCATCGATCCAGCTGGGGATCCAGAATTTGAACGGGAAGGCTATATGACCGGTAATCGGGTCTTGATGTATTTCCAGAATACTTCTGAGCTATCCGCCTGGCAAAAACCAAATGTATCCCGATGGCCAAACAACTCAACCGGTTCAAAAATGGTTGATGGTATCGGTCTACTTTTGGGAGCCAAGGTTTATATAGAAGATGATTCAACCACAGCTATCGATACCATTCCTCTCACAGATTGGGCTCAGGTTGTCCAGAATGATCACCACACCCTCTATTATCTCCAAACCAGTTATCGAGAGGAGATGGATCGTAGTCTTCTTGGTGATGTGGAATGGGGTCTCTATCCTGTTGAAGGTTACTCCAATTTAACAAGTGAATATCCTGCAATGAGTCATCTTGAGGATTCATGGCCTACTGCGGGGTGGCCATCAGTTGACCATGCCCTGAAGTGGCCTGGTGAATGGAATGGTCGTTTTGGTCGCGGTGTCACCTATGCAGACATGGAAGCATATTTTGTAGTAAATGACGCTCAGGATCAGGAATATATCGGTTCAAGATCGCCTCTCGTTAAATACTATCCCAAACCAGGTATGACGATACAGAGTACTGCTACCCAACAACCAGGTGCCCCCTGGGGTGGTCTGGGTTTGCGCGTTGAGCAACGAGGATTCCAATGGAACAATCCACAAGCTCGTGATGCCATCTTTTGGGAATATAGTATCGCCAATACCTCAGATTATGACCTTCTGGAAGTTGCTTTCGGCTACTGGGTTGACAATGCCATTGGTCATAGTGCTGTTGGTACATCTGATGGTGAAGATGAGAAAGGTTTTTTCGACAGTGAACTAGATATGGCTTATTCCTGGGATGTAAGTGGCCGAGGAGTTGGAAATGTTAAGACCGGGACCATGGGCTTTGCATATCTGGAGAGTCCTGGAGTTCCAAACGACTTTATTGACAATGATGATGATGGTCTGGTGAATGAAAAAAGAGATAATGATCCCATGGTTATTGTCGGACCATATGATGGGATTGATGATCTTACAAAATTCTTAGAATTTTACAAATTAGCTGAATCTGATTTACGAGATCATTGGGATGCTGATGAGGATCAGGATTGGGAAGATGGAGTCGATGCCAATGGCGACGGAATCTATCAAGTCACTGAATATTATGGAGATGATGTTGGACTAGACGGAGTTGGCCCAGGCGAATTGAATTATGAAGGTCCCGATATTGGGGAGTGTGATCATATGCCATCCTTTCAGGAAGGTGTGGGTTGTGAACCAAACTTCAATTTTACTGATGTCTCTGAATCTGACATGGTTGGTTTGACTGCTTTTCAGATGTTCCCTGTGCCCAGTCACTCAATATCGAACACCACAACATGGTTCAAAAATGATCAGGCCATGTGGGAATTGGTTGCATCAGATACGCTGGAGGAATACACAACGAATACGTCCAACTTGATTGAAGTATTTGCATCTGGTCCCTTCCCATTACAGCAGGGTTTAACCGAACGCATTTCCATGAGTGAATTGCACTCATATGATGATCTTGATGGTTTAAATGATGACGATCATAGGGCTCCAGCCTTGTATGAGCTAAAGAAAATTGTTCAGGTCATCTATGAAAAAGATTATCGCTTTGCCCAACCTCCAAAGATGCCTACGCTGACGGCAACCGCTGGTGATGGCAAAGTTATCCTGACCTGGGATGATATAGCCGACACAAGAACACGTGATCCCTTTGTTGGAAATATCAATGATTTTGAAGGTTATAAAATTTATCGGTCTACCGACAAGTTCCTTGCTGATCCAGAAACTATTACAGATGGATTTGGACAGCCTACTTTTAAGACATCTATTTTTCAATGTGATCTTAAGAATGGGAAACAGGGCTTTACAGATTTTGGACTCCTCAATGGAACCGCCTATTATCTAGGGTCAGAAACTGGACTCTCACACAGATACATTGATAACAGTGTTCAAAATGGTCGGACTTACTACTATGCTGTGGTAGCCTACGATTTTGGTGCTCCTGATGTGGGTCCTGGAATATCACCCTCTGAGAATAACGCAGTCATTGAGCTGGATGAAGCTGAGGAAGTTCGCTCCTACGGTAAGAATGTGGCTATTTTGACCCCCAGACAGACTGCAGCTGGTTATTCACAGCCTGATCTTTCTATGGAGGAATCAGAGAGCCTATTGGGTACTGGAACGGTAACGCCACAGATACTTTCTAATGCCTCATTAAAGAAGAATCACACATACATCGTTACCTTTGAATCTGATACCATCAAACAGCTAAGCACCTATGATCATGGTACATTCTATTCCACAAGTGGATTTTCTGTTCTAGATGAAAGTGACAGCAATAGAGTAGTTTATAGCGAAAATATCGACCATTATTCTGGCAACAACATTCTCAGCTATGAGGTCGACTCTCTCCAAACGGGACAGGGTTATGCTGCCTTTGTGACTATCAATCCAGATGGCGTGAGCTCTGATGTTTTTGATGGCTTGCAAGTTGAAATCGATCCTGGTCTTTTGATTCCGGCATACAGCTATGCTCGCTCTGACTGGCTCCGTGGAAATGGTCTCATTAATATTGTGCCGTCTGTATTTGAGTCACGAATGTTAGCCTGGGATTATGATATTATATTTACTGACAATGACTCAGCCTATGTAGGTAAAGCCCGCGCCGGAACGGTAAGGGATGTAAATCATAGCTCAATAGGATCAGACTCTCTCCTCTGGCGTGAACCTTTTAATTTCTATGTATTGAATACAAGTTTTGTCGACACAAATAACATGCACGACAAGTTTGACATGGTTGTATATGATGTCAATGACGATGGAGTTTTCAACAAATTTGAAGATAAAATCATCGTAGGTGTCCAGGAGGGCGATCGCTGGAAGGCCACCGCTTTTGAGATCAACTTCAAGTTTGTTACTGAGAGTACATACCCGGAAGCTGAGGATGTCTATCAAGTGACATTTGACAGACCATTCTTTGAAACAGATTCAATCCGTTTCACCGTCAATACTGTTGAGGAACTGGATATGGTCAACCTGGATACCAAGATGGATAGCATCCAGGTCGTACCTAATCCATATATTGTGACCAATATGATGGAAACAGCTGTTGCTAACCCATTTCTTAACCAACGTAGAAAAATAATGTTCACTCACATTCCTGCTGAGTGCGTTATCAATATATTCACAGTGAGCGGGACGCTTGTTGATCGTATTGAAGTCAATAACGCAGATCCTGAGAACGGTATTGTTCACTGGGATATGTTAACCAGGGAGGGGCTGGAAATTGCAGCTGGTATGTACCTCTATCACATTGAAGCAACGGGCCCTGGCGCCCATGAAACCAGAACCGGCAAATTTGCCGTTATTAAATAAGGAGGCTTGAAATGAAACGCATTACAATCTTTCTAGCCATTACCCTTATCACAATATCCACAGG
>JABMQQ010000043.1 GCA_013202495.1 Fidelibacterota bacterium
AGAATAAAGGAATATGACAATGCGTAAAGAGAAAGTTAAAAGATTAGCAAGCAAGGGCTGGAAGATTGGCTCGGCCGAAGATTTTCTTGGTCTCTCCCCTGAAGAATCAGCATACATAGACCTGAAGCTCAACTTAAGTGCAAATCTCCGTAAATTAAGAGCAGAGCAAAATCTCACACAGTTTGAACTTGCCAAGCTGATCCATTCCAGCCAGTCAAGAGTAGCCAAGATGGAAACTGGGGACCCAACTGTCTCAATTGATCTCATTATTAAATCTCTTCTCGCTCTACGTGCTTCAAAAAAACAACTCGCTCAGGCAATTTCCTCCTGATCACTAGCTCAGGCTTACCTTTTAGGCTTGAGCTGCTTCTCGAGACAGGCTCGCTTTGTACGGTAATTGTATCCGTCCACATCATTTTCGTTTGGTACTCCCTTCGGGTGAGTCCGCTCTAAGTCGTTGTTATACCGGAATCATCCATAAAAGCAACCGTGTTGATCTTTATCAATCACTTCAAGAAGTGTCACATAGCTTTGACTCTCTGGGAATGGATCGTAGAGATACCATTTCAAGTCCTGTCTCATCATGTACAGGTTCCACTTTTTTGATGATCGGATGAATCTCATCTTGGCAAAAGCAGAACGAGTTTTTCTACTTGGATCCTGCCAATGCTGACGGACCTCCAGAAAAATTATTGACTGATTTTCAATTTCATACTCAAGATGTAGTTCTTCATAAATATCTGGATTATTACGCCTGTCACAGTACTGCTTAATGTAAGATTCAAGTAGCGGTAATTCTTCTGCTTTAAATGGCATAATATTCTTCCAACTAAGTGGGCTCTGCCGGTAATTTCTCCAGCCTTCTTTTATATCGCTCAAGGTTGAATGGCTCACCTTTTTTCATAACATCAAATATCTCTGAAGCTACAACTACAGCAAGCAGGCGCATGACTTCATCTTCTGCTAGTCCCTGCTCAATCAGACGGTCATATGTTTGCTTAGTCTCAGGGGGATCATTACTACTAATTTGACGTCTTACTACTTCTTTCATCTCTTCGCCAAGGGCGGGATTCACATCATTCATTTTATCTCCCATCTGTCTCGGTATAACGCTCTTGGCTTGAGCTGCTTCCTAAAACAGCATCGCTTTGCTCGATAATTGTATCCATCCACATCATTTTCGTCAAGCACTCACTTGCGTGTGAGTCAGCTCTAAGCCATTGTTATACAAAAGTGTGTCTAGTGAAAACCAGAATACTTAATTCCGAAGCCAAAAAGTGAAAAACTAGTATTCATGTCATCAATGAAACCTAAATCGATCAAAGGAATATTTGCATAATCGACCAATATCGTGACCGGATAGTCAATTCCCATACGATTAAGCGGAAGGTCAAATCCAAACCCATATCGCATATTCATCCTATCTTCGAAACCAAATATGAATCTCTTAGGTAGGTACGTTCCACCAATTCGAAAAGATAATAATTCAAAAAAGGATGCTTCCATTCCTACTCCACCATATAATGACTCAGAATCATCTTCGAGATTTTTGACTATTTTCTTCACGTCACTCGATACAGCGAATTGAAATGGAGTGTAGCCATTCTCAAGCACGATTGACAACTGATATGTGACACCAAAGTTCAGATATACTGGGATACCAAATAAGGCTTCATCATATGATCCATACTTGCTTTTAAATTCAGTCCCGACATGGAGTATAGATGCGCCTATGAAAATGTTGTCACTAATATTTAGTTGATCAATATAACCAGGTCGCTGGTATAGAACCCCGAAATCTCCCATAACTGATTGGATTGAACTATAATCGGGCAAATCTCCGCTAACTTCCTCCCAGTGATGGTCATAGTTCATGAGGCTAATTCCGATTGAAATACTTGGTGATATCAGGCGTGCATAGCTAAGAGCGAGGGTAGAATGGAATGAATGGAATTCACCCAATATTACCCCACTTGGGCTCCAAAAGTCCCAAACTCCATAATCGTATTTTCGATAATTTAGACCAAAATTGCCTATCCCAGTTTGAACCAAAGCGCTGATCGATTGCAGCCTGGAATCTTTCGTCCAATTGTTATCATAATTTGCGGAACGTTGATCAAAGAAAAGACTGAAACCTTTCACACCGGTTAAAGTAGCTGGATTAAGTACATATGAGGCTTGAATTAATGGATTTGATACTCCGGTTTCGCCAAGAGCCACGCTGCGAGGATTGATAATCATGTCTATAGAGCTGTTCATAGGAGATATCATTTGACCTGTCGATAAAAGAGGTACAAATGCAAGTAACACTAAAAGGAATATTGGGCATCTTTTGGGGATCTTAATCATTTGAAATTCAACTCTCTCTTTTTGTATAACGCTTTAGGCTTGAGCCGCTTCCTGAGGCAGACTCGCTTTGTTCGATAATTGTATCCATCCTATCCGCTCCCCTGAGTGTGAGTCAGCTCTGAGGGTTTGTTGAATCTATGAA
>JABMQQ010000044.1 GCA_013202495.1 Fidelibacterota bacterium
ATTCAAACAATATACAAGATGGTACCACTTGCTGGTATGCAAGCAATCTAACAATTTGATAAATGCCACAGACCAAGGAGTGATCCTGATTCCGAGCACTTTTTGATCCGATTTATCAGCGAGAAGATTTTTAGATACCTGTAAACAGGAAAACCAGCCAGGAGAAAGTCTTTTGTATAGACCGTTAAAAAGACAAAATAGCCCCATTCCCAGGGGCTATTTTGTTGTTAAATCGGTTGGTACATCCCTCTAATTAGATTTATGAGGTAACTAAACCTGTTTTCAATGAGTGCAGCGAATCAAACAGGTTTCAGTCTCTAGGGTCAGATTGAAACCAATTTAATCGTCGCGGTACTCCTCTGGAAATTGGTTGGGTGAAATCTATTTCAGCAGAGTGACCTTCTGAATATGCTGGGAACCAGCGCTTTCAATTCTCACGAGATAAACCCCTGATGAAAACGATTCAGTCCTGAGTGCATATCGATGAGAGCCAGCATTCAAAGATGATATCTCCTGCCTTACCAATTTTCGACCCAACAAATCATATATTTCCAGTTGTACGTCACCAGCCTGGAGGAGTGTGAAAGGAATAGTTGTGGTCCCATTAAATGGATTTGGATATGCTGCTCCCACTTCAAATTGAGTTGGTTTTTGACTCTCGTTCTCAATTGAGACCCAGTACAAATCAGGTGGATTCGTGGTAAAACGAATAATGCGACCTGCCTCCAGAACAGATGCGCCAGGGGCATAGTTTCTGGCATATACATACATGAGACCATCGTTCTGATCGGGGGATTCAATACCTACAGTACTAAAATTGTTGGTCTGATCCACATCGTTCACCTCAAAGTACTGAAACTCGATCACACCATTTCCATCATCTGCCACCAGGGTGCCAGCTGGATCATACAAAATGATTTGGAAGGTTTCAAGAAAACTTCGATCACCAAAACCATTCCAGACCTCATGCCATTCAACAATAAACTGCTGATTGACTTGATCGTAGAAGGTATATAAGTCGATTGGTCGTCCCACTTCTTGACCGTTCACCAGCGTATCATTGTCCAGATCATCCCAGAAGGGCGCCATCATGGCATCAGGACCCAATGGCATAGGTATGGACCAGTTGCGGAAATAATTGATATAATCCTCTCCAAAGGCTGCCCATCCATTGGTGTTAATAGTGAGTATATCGTAGTCTATGTCATAATACTTGAAAGTAAATGGAAGCGTCACAATTTCATGATCATCATCACCAAGAGAGTAATGCTGTGCTCCACTTTCACTGGAAAGATCAGTCCAACTATAGGTTGGAAGTTCATCATATTCAGTGTCAGTATTATCATAAGCCCAATAGCCATAATTCTGGTTGGGTGGTGTGGGGTCGCTGCTACTTTCTGAACCGATGATCACCATAAACTGTCTGTGATAGAATGGATCGATCTGTCCATCCAGGCGGAATTCGAAGCTCAGAGGTAAACGACTTCCATGGGCCACCGTATCTAAGGAGCCTGTAAAACTGTTGTCAGAGAAGGTCAAACCACCCTCGCTATCGACTGTTGCTGTACCAGTGACATCATCGAGGGTAGCGAATACTGCGGCACTGGTCATAGAAATATGCAAGGTTGATCCAGCAGCCTCCAAACCCTGAAAGCTACCGCTTAGGTTTAGGTTAAAGGCCGCACCTGGGAGTGGTCTTATATGACCATCGAAACTGATTGACAGGTCAGGGGCAACAACACTCACCGGGATAGCAACCGGGGAAATAATGCCTGCAATTTCCACATCAATGGCTATCTCCCGATCAACAAGCTGGATCAGGGGTGCCGTGGTTGCACCAGTGCTTATGGTCCCACCTGAGGGTATAGAAAAATCTCCCAGTATGGCTGAATATTCTCCATCTGGAGAGCTAAGATTAAGAGAAACGGAGACTGACTCTGTCCCGTAGTTATGGAACTGTGGTGTCCATTGAGTCATGCCAACATGAACGTTTTCCAGCATTCCGGCAAAGGCGACGCCACTTCCTGTAACAGGTGTGACCTCAACCGTAACGGGAGTATGTCCAGGGCTGTTCAGCGTGATTTCCAGGGGCTCTGAGGGATGATCAGCATCATAAAATGAGCTCCCATCGAAACGATATATTTTAATATGTCCATCCGTCCATCTACCTGAACCAATGAGTGCATTATTCTGTCTTAAAGCGAAGACACCCTCTTGCAGATCAGATCGGTTTAAGGTGATGAGTCCATCATCCCAAGTTACTTCTCCAAAATCGGCGGCATCGAGGGCTATGGGTTCAGGATTGAGTAACCAGACCGGTAAACTTGGATCTCCCATGATATTATAAGTGTGGTAATAAAATTCAGCCATCTCTCCTGGACCTAATTCATTGACGAATTCATCAAGAAAACCAAATTTTGAGGCCAGCAGGGCGGGACCCAATTCATCTACATGCCCTTCCATAAGTGCATCCCATAATTTGGAATTTAAGGCATTGTTAAATTTTGTGCGTGTGTGCAAGTCCGAAGGTGCTACGACTGCCACGGCGCCTGCCGGAACGGATACACTACCCTGGGTAAGCAAAGCCTCACAAAAAGAGGGGTCAATGCTACTGTCGAATTTACCGGTACCACAAACAAAGCTGAATACGATAGGTAGTTTGTTTCCATTGTTCAAAGCGCCATCATCAAAATCAATGACATGAAAATGAGGAAAATGCCAGCCATGAGCATCTCCCCAACCGCGATAATTCACAATCCCAACACCATCATTCCATGTATTGAGAATCTGTTCGGGTCCTGTCGTTGGAGGATAAAAAACGGTATCGACATTCGAATATCCGAAATCCAACAATTCATCATGGAGCCATAGGGAGGTCCACACCGGTGTAAGTATAGTTCCTGTATCAGCATAATTTCCTGCTGTAACCAGAGCTCGTTCCAGATAGCCAGACTCAATGTCAGGTGTCTGTGAATAAGTAATGGTTCTGGCGATAACCTTGGCTAATTCCTGGGCGGTATCCACTGGCCAGCGTCCAATAAACGCTTCAGGGAAATAATCATCAGGCCCTCCATCTATCAAGACATAGGGTAAATCAGAAACATCATTTTCCGGCCCATAACTAAAAGCAGGTAGGGCATAGGCATCGTCGACGTCCCCAATGAGGAGTACATATTCCAGAGAATTTTCAGCATAGAAATCAGCGATAAATTCCCGGATCTCAGTGGTGGTATTACCTGTTTCCGAAAGTGGAGCCATGGTGACACGAAAGCCCTGTTGCTCTTTCAGAACTCGGAAGGGTTCCAAATATGGATTCAATAATGCTGCATCTGCAGCAATAATAAGAAAATCACCCCGCTGGTATGACTCCCAATTATAGCGTCCCTGAACAGACGGATAGTTTTCCATGAGATCTTTGAAAGCCAGGGGTCCCGATGCTGAAAATGCGAAGGTTCCAAGCAGGAGGCTGATGAAGGTTTTCTGTAAAATTCTAGGCATATATGGCTCTCTATTTCTTGAAAATCATCTATAATTTATTCATTAACATGAGTTTGCGTGTGACTGATTGCTGTGAATCATGGATACGGATAAAGTAAATTCCTGTGCTCACATGATGACCCAGCAAATCCTGTCCCTTCCAGACCCAGGAATTCATCCCGGCTGAGCTGGATAGCTTTTCGGCGTAGACTTCACGACCTCGGATATCGAAGACACTGATGGACACGATATCGGCCTGGGGGATCTCAAACTCGAGACGCGTTTCAAACTGGAAAGGATTCGGTGAAGCAGATACCGATAACTTGAATTGCCTGGTTGAGGATTGGGTCTGGCGCTCGCTGATATTTGGGTCAATGCCCACTAATTCCATATCTGTCATAAAAACACTCAGGGAATCAATTTCCCAACCGCGGAAAGCCACGGTGGAGTCCGTTTTCATTTTCAATTTCAGTCGACCTGCCGTAGGAAGATCTCCATCCACAAAGAAAGTTTGGGAGTGATTGGTAAAATTTTGATCAGACCATTGTTTTTGTAAAAGTCTTTCTGATTCATCACTACTCCATATCTCAACAGAGAGTGTATCAACATGCCACTCAACTTCGTAGGCATGCGTCATATGGATTCCCAGGCGTTTGGCATCAACCACACTAGACATATCAAGATCCATAACCATCTCTGATTCCAGACCCACATCATAAAAAAGATTTGGTTGTGACTTTAGTTTACTGCCCTCACTGAACCATTCTCCGGCATTCACCTGCCAGCCCCCAAGATTATCAAAGCCAGTACTATAAATGGTGGTTGGTTGGGCCGGGAGACTCACGGAAAATGATATATCCTGATCTGGTCCAAATGGTCGCAAATCATATGCATGAATTTCAGGGAAATAACCAGGAGATGTGACTTGAGTATTTATCTCATTGCCCTGCCACGTAAAGGTATTTAAGCCCGCACTCACCTCGAGCGTATCCCTCCAGAACTGATCCCAGACGATGACTTGATATGTCCCCTCCTGAATAAGATCCATGCGAATTGTATGCAGAGGAGCTGGATTCAGGCTAAAGTCCAGAATGCTGGCATAACTTTCACTGGTAAGAATTGCTGCAACTGTATCGGCCTCGAAACCAGGTGCCGAGGCAATAACACGATACGTCCCCTGTCCAAGAAGACGACGATACCGACCAAAGCCATCAGTGACTCTGGGTTGCATCATAAGTCCTTCCAGAGGCGTCAGGCTACCGTCCACATTCAGCTTGGCGAGCTGTATCTGAGCACCTTCCAGGGCAAAGCCATCGGAGGCATCGGTGACAATTCCTGTAATCTGGGCTTTACTCTCAGGTGATCTACCAAAAGCCCTGTCCATGAGGAAAAAGAGCCCTTCCAGATTACGATCTACCGTGTCGTCAATGATGTCGGCATTGGGTTGAAGATTATTGGTTCCCACTTCAATTAAGAATTGAATCGCACCAGTCTGGGTATAGAACCAATCATGGGCATTCCCCCGCTGGGTTTTGCCAGGGGTGACAGCATAATTTCCATCTCTGGATTCATTAATCACCCGCTCTGCCAATGTGGTGGCCAGTCCGCTCATAATGTCGATATCTGGTGGAAATTTGGTTTCTTCCCACTGCCAGGAATAGTAGATAATCTCAGGTGTGCCAGAACGAGCAGAATGATAGGCTACAGAAAGTAAAAATTTCTCCTGTTTAGCCAGGTCCGCTATGGCCCGGGTTTCAGACTCTGAAAAAGCTGAGGGACCCCGATAATAGTCATAATCATCAACTTCATAAGCATCGCCAAAAATCCAGTTGAAATCATAATTTCGATTAAAGTCCACGCCATCGATATCGTAACCAATCCCTTCAACATAGTCGAATATACCATTGCCATTGTTGTCGGTTTTATTCTTACGATAGGTGACGTCAAGACCATCATGGACCACTCTCAATCCCTCGGGGTTGTAGCTGGGTACCACCCACACCTCCAGATTCTGAAGGATAGAGGCCACATGAGAATTCATGGCATCAAATCCGTGGAGGAGGCTATCAACCAGCCCCATGGTGATCTCTACACCAAGAATTTCTTCAGCATGGCATTGCCCCAGAAACAACAATGCCGGCTCATCCTCATCCAGGGTGGGATTATCAGACAATTTGATAGCGTATATGGGTAAATCTTCATTGTTGGATCGACCAATTTCACGCACATCAAGGATGGCATTGTAGGCAGGGATTTGCTGAATCGAGTCCATATAGGCCACGATTTCCTCGTAGGTGTGGTATCTCGTATCAATAACTGAATCTCTCAGGAATGATTGTGAGCTTACACTCGTAGCAGAAAGGAGAAGAGCGATGCTCAGAATGTTGCGGACGACGTGTGACATGAATATGATTTCCGGGGGCTCTGTGATTATTTAACAAACATTACTTTTTGGGTGTGTAATTGAGTTTCCGAAATAATGGAAACCATATATACGCCACTACTCAGGTCCAGCCCAAAGCGATTCTGCCCATTCCAGGTATAGGTATGGACTGCTTGGTTACTCAGAGTTTCATGGAGAATTTCCCGTCCTTTCAGATCGTAGATATACAGATCCAGGCTGGTGCCTATCATATTCTCAATAGGTATGCTAACTGCGCCATTGAAGGGATTTGGATATGCTGAACCAACCTTAAATTCCTGAGCTACAACGACTTCATCCACGGAAACAGGCATTTGACCACTATAGGCCTGGGCATAAATGTTGGTTAGCTCTGTTTTACCTGAGGAGCGCATATCCTGCCAGACAATGATGTACGTCAAAGAATCGGGATTGCTGCCAGCAAAGGGTAAAATCTGAGGCTGCATTTGATTCAGAACTGAAGTGGAAACTGGAACTCCCTCATCAGCATGACCACGACTATCCGGATGGGAATCATAGAAGTATAAATCTGAATGAATACCTCCGCGTGTGTCCTCCCAGGCCACCAGGTAACGTGAACCGTTTACAGTCCTTAAGGCTGGAGCTTTATTTTCAGTTGTCAGCGTGGTTATTTGTTCAGCTGCTGTACCGGTTTCGAGGTTTTTAACATAGATATCATGTTGAAAACCATCATAATCCTGCCAGGCGGCATATAGGACCGAGCTATTATCATCGGCAAAACTCAAGGCCAAATTGGTTTGGTCGCCAAATTGGTCGCTGATTAATTGTTCGGTACCCAGGTTTCCATCACTATCAACACTCACCGCGTAAAGATCAACACTACTTATAATTATGTTTCGGTGATCTTCCCAACCTACAGTGATCATATCTGTTTCTGGATTGTATGCGGCAATTGAACTCCGTTGAGATCCTGTTGCTTCTGTCACTGATTCAGTCCAAAGGGTACTCCCATCTTGTAATAGCTTTGAGATGTAAGTTTTAGTCCCTTCAACCGTTTCAGATTCCCAGATGTAGATGACCGTAGAATCCGCCATGGCAATGGCGCTGGTGACATAGGTATCTCCGCTTATATCGGGAGGACCAATCTCAAGACCACCCTCGGCCCATTGCGCTGCCCCAGTGATATCATATTTTTGTGCAAAGAGACGTAAGCCCACAAAAAATATGTCTTCTGTCCAGAAATAGTAAAGATAATCATCAGCGCTGGTTACCATTTTGGGCTTGAATTGACCCAGGATGGCATTGGGATTCACCTGGAGACCATCTGAAGGCCAGGTTGGGACCAGATCATCTCCCACATGCTGGGCAAATAGAATTTCTGTTCCTGTGGAAATATTTGAATAGGCAACATAAGCCCCACCTTCATTATCTGGGGCTATGATTGGATTTAATTGTTGATCATTGCCAGAAAGTGGCAGTCCATCCATGGTATACTGGATCGAGGCATTTTGATCCATAACCTGAGCCATGGCAACTGAACCTGTGCCAGCCCAGCGATTGTCCTGCCAGAAGATCAAGGCATCATTATCACCCCAGGTGAGCGCCTGGAATTTGCTGGCATCTCCATCGATACCAAAAAAGAATTCAGAACCATCAACATCCCAGGCTTGACTGCCATCCAGCCGAACATGTTGGGCTGTGATACCAATGCTACCCGTCGATGCATTTGACCATACTACGAGAGCCCCATCATTTCCATCGGTACGCACAAGACCACCATTCTGATATTTTTTACCTGAGGTCAGAGCAATACCATCCACTTCATATCCCATGCTGCCATCGACGTTTACGTATTGGAGAAAGATATCTGATTGTGGATATCCACCATTGCGTTCATCAAGCCAGGTTACATATACACCCCCTGCATCGCCTAGAGTGAAGCGAGGTTGGAGTTGTTTGAGGGTGGCTTCCACCACTGGTATTCCCCCATCGGTCCAGACTGGTGAACCAGAGAAATCCAGACTCTGCATAAAAATATCCGGATCTTGAGGATTATTTCGAAAGTCCTGCCAGACATAGTAAATGCGATCGACACCATTGGATTTGACACGACTAAAGCTTTGTTCTGAGGGCAAGTTTGTAAGCGCGATGCCATCGGTTACCCAAACTGGAGCTCCATTGACATCCAGAAGTTGTGAAAAGATATCGGTTTTAGTATTATTGCGATTATCCAACCATGAGACAGCAACCCTGTCTCCGTCAGCTGGTGCAACCTTGGGATATACCTGATCAGAGGCATTCCCGCAAACCAGGATACCATTTTCGCCCCAGAGACCTGTAAAATTTACATCTAGTCTTTGTCCATAAATATCTGGATCATTGGTATCTCGGGTATCACGCCAGACCACGACGACTTCACTGCCACTGGTTTCAATACTATGATTTGACTGGGTCCCGGAAGCATTCACCACAGGCAGGCCGTTGGTGCCACCTGAGGCAAGTGGGCCTGAGACGGTCAAGACGGTTCCAAAAATATCGCCAGATTCAGAAAGAGAGCCATCATCCCAGATGACGTAAGCCACTCCTGCTGCACCTCTGGCCATGTTGGCAGATTGCTGGGAACCACTGTTAATAGCGATTGGAACACCAGCAGGATCCCAGGATAAATTTCCATCTGCGTCAAGATGTTGGGCATAGACATCGCCATATTCATCATCGCGATAATCAATCCAGGCTAGAAAGGCACCACCTGTTCCATCTGAAACCAACACTGGATCTTCCTGACGGCCATCTGCTATGGTGGCACGAATACCAGTATTACCCCAGAGCATTGCCCCAGTGGTATCGATTTTCTGGACGTAAATATCACGATCCCCAGTGCGTGTATCGGACCAGCCAAAAATCATTTCCCCTGAAGCTCCCACGTCACCTGTACGCTGCCATTCAATATGGACACCCTGGCGTACAGGAACTCCATTCTCAATCCACTCGAATTCTCCTGTTGCAAAAACACTTCCCACAGTCAGAAGTAAAAATAAAAATCTCATTATATATGTACCTTCTCTTCAGGTTTATTAGAAGTCAATAACTCCACATCAATTATGGTTCATTTATAGCATTGATAGATTCAATTAATAGTATCAAATCAATAACGTCAACGCGTTCATCGGCAGACAAATCTGCCTGGTTAAATTGTGGCTCACTCATTTCCTCAACCAGGAGGATAAAGTCAAATAATTCTGTTACATCCTGGATATTTACCAGATAATCCCCGTTTATATCACCAAAAGGAGTCTCTCCAAATACAACATCAAGTGCAATATTTATTACTGTTTCAGGGGCATTTGGAGCAGTGGTCGTCACCAGGAGTGAGGTCTCATATGATCCTGCTGGACTATTTCGAGGTTGAATATCTATGATAAAAGGTATGCTTTCACCAGGATTGACTGTGTGAGTCCAACCACTGGCAGAAAACCAGCGCGTGGGTGGTAGTATCTCAACTGCAGCACCTGACTCAATAGGCGTTGTGGAATTGTGTCGCACCGTCAAACCAAGGGTTCGATCTGAATTCTGTATACCAATTGTTGAACTGGCGACGATTTCACCGACCTCCTCATATTGATACTTAATTGTTCCGTAAACATCTAGAATCACCTGAAATGAGTAGAAAGAATCTGTACTAAACTTGGGGAAATCTCTCCAGGTCATAATACACTGGTCAATTCCGTTACTCCAGAAATAGAAGGTTCCCTGAGGACCATTATCATTGTTCATATCATCCCACCAGGGGGCTAATAGAGAATTGGGAGCTGCATTAGACGGCAGGCTCATATTATACCAAGGTGAATGAAATCCTTCGAAGGTGACGGTTCCATTACTTCCCATATAGCCAACTGAATAGGCATCATCATAGAGTGGAAATTCAAAACCTAAATCAACTGGCACTGTGCAATCATCGAACTCCTCGGACTGATAGGGAAGCCGATTGGACTCATTTTCAATATCGATCCAGCCATATTCAGGACCATCTTCATCGGTATTGTCTTTCCAGCTATACCCATACGCATCACTACCTTCTCTGAGCATGGATGCACTTCCAGGAGCATCGGGCGTATATTTGGTGATAGTGGGGTCAATTGGTTGACTCACTGCTGGCTCCAGAAGCAGATCTGAAACGACACTTATTTCGTATATGAGAGGTGACTCTCCCACATTGGAGATGATGATCGAATCTCTGGTACTACTCCAGGGAACCTGCTCAAAGTTTAAGCTAGTCGAGCTAAAGGATATTTGAGAATCTCCAAGACGCTCACCACGATCTGTAGTAAAAAGAAGAGATGTGCCAGCACTGAAGTCCCCAAGACTGGGATCATTAATATTATTATATGAAGCCTGTATCCCAGTTTCAGAATCAGGGGATTCGATTCCAATTGTAGAGAAGTTGGATGAAATATCAACATTGTCAAAATTCAGGTATTGAAATTTGATATCATTTTCACCGGTGTCTGTGGGATTTGCTGTATTTCCATAGATTACAAGCTGAAAGCTTATCTCGTTAAAATAAAAGAGAGATCTCATCCTACTCCATTCGATAACAAAAATATCATTCACTTCATCGTGCTTGTAATAAACTGAACCCGGAACCGTAATCAGGTCATCCCAGAATGGGGCTAGCATGGCTGTGGGTCCGATAGGTGACGGAATAGTCCTGTTATGAAAGTTTACCACAGATTGGTCACCAAAAGCGGCCCAGCCATTTGAGCACACCGTGATTTGGTCAAAAGCAGTCCCATAATAATTGACTGTGAAGGGCAGATTGAGGGTGCTTGAAGCATCATCTTCCTCCCAGGTATCATGTATGTTGATGGCGCTGCCATCACCTTCAAGTTGCGTATCAATTTCCAGCCAATCATAGGCAGGTGCTTTTGAGTAGTTTAAATCGAAATTATCAAACATGCGGTAGCCGTAGCTGTCCGTCTGTGAAGGTCCGAAACGATTGGCTCCCTCCAATTGGATGATATAATCCAGCGTGTCAATCAGGGTCTCCTGGGTACATTCAAATCTTAAAGTAATTTGTTCACCAGGAAAGAGGAGTTCATCAAATAAGATCTCCATCGTTTCAGAAGTCGTGGCCGATTCATCCATGTCAATGGAGGGACAGGTCAATGATCCTGGAGTGAAGGTGACAAATTCTGAAGCCAATGGTGTAATCGTCAGTACTTCAGAGGACACGCCTCCCATGTTTAGCAATTCCAGCTCTATTTCAGCCGATTCTCCCATGAGTAAGGCGCCCGAGACAACATTTATTGCCTGAACGCTTAGCAGCGGTGCCTGGACTGTGAAAAATTTTTGCCAGGTCCAGACAGTTCCATCAATCAGAATTTCCAACTCGACGGTTAAGGATGTGCCATGTTTTAGAGCTGGAATGTTTATGGTGACTGGATCCAGGTCAAATGTTGACTGGGCCGGTATGCTATCCACCAAAATAGTTTCGTCAAAAATAAAACCAGGAGTCAGCGATGAAAAAGTTAGTTCCACATTGCTTAAAATGAGTCCAGGGTTGTCCAGGGAAAGCAGAATAGTGGCGCTATTTCCTGCAACCGGCTGTCCTCCCCCTTCAAGTGTCCACTCAACTAATTCAAGGGAATTATTTTGATCCGTGATGGGAATGGTTGCCAAATAAGGCAGTAAATTTTTACCAGTTACCGTAAGATTTATTTCTTCGGAACCTACTGCAACAAAGGGCAAATCAATTTGACCACTTGCATCAGTATATCCACCCCAGGCGTTTTCAAGATTATTGAGAGCTACATAGGCTCCGGTTACGCCCTCCCCTAAGGCATCACTCACTGAAATTGAGGTGAAATTATCACCTCTGGCAAGTGTATCAGTATGCTCTACACTCAGGATTTGGGGAACGGTAGTCCATAATTGCATGCCAGGATCACCAAGCAAATTGTAGACATGGTGGTAAAATTCAGGCGTCTGGTCAAAGGGAAAGTAAGTATTTTGATGATAATTTCGCCAAAGTTCAAATTTACCATTCCAGAGCGCCTCACCCAGAGTAGTGAGGCCTTGATCGAAAATTCCAGAATAGATGCCAATATCGATAACATTATTGAATTGGGTATGGGTGTAAAGTTCGCTGGGACCGAAAAATGCAACGGCACCATTGGGCACTGAAACGGTTCCAACTCGTGTCCAGGCTTCACCGAAACAGGGATCCTCAGTTTCAGCCGCAAAATTGCCACCGCCACATACAACAGAGGTGATGATTGGCGTTCTAGCTCCTGAATGAATCAGATTATAAATATCATGATTGACAAAATCTGGACCAAACCAACCATTGTACATACCAAAGCCGCGATAGTTAACAAACCCCACACCAGCGTTGATTGGAGTGGAGATGTGAGATGTACTGGATACTCCAGGGTGGTAAGCCGTATAGACCTGATTAAATCCTTTTTCGATCAGTTTATCTGCAACCCACTCCTTGGTTGCCTGGGCTGATGCTGCGCCCCAGGTCGTGGATATCATGAGTGCACGCTGGAACCAGTCCGTGTTCTCCATGTAGGGGCTACTCTCATAGGCCACAATTTTTGATGTAAATGAAATTAATTCGGAGACAGTATCTACAGATAGACGTCCCACCATGAGCTCAGGAAATGAATCATCCCCTTCCAATAGGGCATATGGATGATCAGTAACCAGATTGTCACCCTGGGGATTTTGAATATAATGACCGGGAATTCCCTGATCTTCATCGCCAATAATGACCAGATAATCTGGACGACTTTCCCAGGTATCCCAGGCGGTCTGAATATATGCTTTTATTGCACTGGCTGAATTCCCCGTCGTGGCGGTCCCTACAATAGTGACCTTGTAACCCATGCGTAATTTCCAGTCAGCAAAATACTGGATATAAAGCTCAAACTGGGGTGGTGTGATGATGAGATAATGACCCCTGCTGGCGAACTGTTCCTCAGGGAGTGTCACAGAACGGATACCACCGTCATCTGTCACGAGAGAGGCATTGGCAAGTTCCACACCCTGAATCTCAAATTGAATTGTACTAGGAACTTCTGGTGAATGTGTGGATCCATTTAATGTCACTGGGCGCACAGTAATGGGCAAATAGACCTGACCTTTAATTTGCATGGTTTCACCGGCCAGAATATCAACCACTTGTGATCTGGAATTACGCTCCCAATCGTAGGCCGCAATCTCAACTGCCTGTCTATCTGAATCGAGGTGACCAGCAGATGTCGCCTTAAGAGATAAGTTCGCAAGGCTATAGTCATTCCGAATGATATTTGAAATATTTGGGGTGACCTGTTGAGAGATAGGAACAAATATTGTGAGCATGGGTAAAGCGGCCTCACCGGGACCACCGGCTACACCATAACCATAATTATGAAATGATTCGGGTTGCTCCAACATGGAGCGCCATTGAGCTTCACTGACATGTTTGAAGTCCAGATCAACCTGTACACCACCAGCAGTCGAGGTGAGGTTCATCGAGGGGCGTATTAAATCAGCAGCTCCCAAAGAATTGAGAGCCAGAAGAAGGGTCAGGATAGTGAAGAGGGATTTTCGCATTTATTACCTATTTTCGATGTGGTAGCGTTTAATCCCCTCTCGTGTTGCTGCATGAATCATATCATCAGAAATAAATGTAGAGTAGGTGTACCCCGCATCAATCGCCTGATCAACTTTGGGAGTCCCTGGATCACTCAAATCGACCAGAAACATTCCATTTTCCCCACAACTCAAAACTGCCAGATCATTCCACATACTGATATGTTTTACCCAGCCCCCAACCTCAACATCAGCAAGATGAGTGAGACTGCTATCCCCTGCACCTATTGAAAGTATTTCCATGCCTGCCCAATTGTCAGCAACCAGCAGGTAATTGTCATATAGCTTCACCTCAAGTGCTTCACCGCCTGTATCAATAACATCAAGTGTATCACAGTGATCATGTTTTATACGATATAATCCAACACCCAATTCACCATGGGAAGAAGCCACAAGCGATCCTTGGGCGTCGATTCCATAATTTTTAGCGCCAGTGTACTTCTTAATCGTATTGGCCTCCCAATAATAATAGCCTTCCAAACCATCTATAAATCGATTCAAGAAGGTGAATCTCAACCCATCTCCTATATCCGTATCTGTATTGTATAGTATGAGAAGACTGTCATTTACCCTGGCTGAGGCCATGTCCCGGGTATTTTGGTCGCCAAAATGTTCTGACTCCCATATAAGGACACTTGGAAAATTGATATAGACTGAATCGAAGCCACTCAAATCACTGCTAAGCTGTCGGAGATATCCCTGATCTTTACTCACAGAAAGGATCAACTTGTACTCTGGCTCAACCCTTAAAGCGGTAGCTGAGGCACTCCCGAACTGATGATTGAATATCTTGGTGACTACGCCATTATCATCTTCCCATATCTGTGTACCAGCTGCTGAGGCGGCGACGAAAATTTTATTTCCATAGGCTGAGACATCCCGGGCATAGCCACTCGTTTCAATCACATCAAACAATGTCACTGTGGCAGCTGTCATGTTATCAATTGGATCGGGCTTTAAACAGGCCGTCAGCATGAGGGTCAGTAAGATTACAGATGCTAGTAGAATTATTCTTTTCATGTGCTTAACGTAACTCATCTTTTCTTAAAATTAAAAGTACATGTCTATAACGGATTTGAATCCAAA
>JABMQQ010000253.1 GCA_013202495.1 Fidelibacterota bacterium
TATTAGCCTGTTATCCCCGGAGTACCTTTTATCCGATAAGTCATGGCCTTTCCATACAGAACCACAAGATCACTAAGCCCTGCTTTCGCATCTGTTCGACATGTATGTCTCACAGTTAAGCTCCCTTATGCCTTTACACTCAACGTGTGATTTCCAACCACACTGAGGGAACCTTAGGGCGCCTCCGTTACATTTTAGGAGGCAACCGCCCCAGTCAAACTACCCACCTGACACTGTCCCGCACCCGGATTCACGGGTCTCGGTTAGAACCTCAATACAATAGTAGTGGTATCTCAAGGACGACTCCACCGAAGCCGAAGCCCCAGCTTCACAGTCTCCCACCTATCCTGAGAAGATTGCATTAAGACCCAATATCAAGCTGTAGTAAAGGTTCACGGGGTCTTTCCGTCTTTCTGCGGGTAACCGGCATCTTCACCGGTATTACAATTTCGCCGAGCCTCCCGTTGAGACAGTGTTCAAGTCGTTACGCCATTCGTGCAGGTCGGGTATTATCCGACGAGGAATTTCGCTACCTTAGGCATTTGTTACGACTTTTCAGTCGGCTGCGTCATTTCTGCGCAACTCTCGACATCGCTGCCGAGATCGGACTATATCTTTATCTGTCTTGCCAACAGACGCTTATCGTGTAGTCTCTGAGGATGATTTTAACACCTCTCCAAGCGTGTACTTTCGCTGTTTTCCTTGAGCATTCATCTCGAATGCCAATCGAACAATACTTTGAAATCCTTCAAGAGTACTATGCTTCTTAAGCATTAACAGTTCGACTATTTCGCGGAATTTTGCGTAGTCATGTCGCTTGTGAGAAATTAACGGATGGGCATCCAGAAACGGAATTATTTTTTCATGTATAGACCGTCTGGAATAAACCACGTAGGTAAGAACATTGCTCTTACCTGGGCTTTTTGAGTAAATCTTACCACATCCGAAGAACTTCTGGATTCTCTCCAAAAGCTCGCGACTCTGATGATGTTGGTTTACTGTAAAATCCGGATCAATCATCCAACCCCATTTGGAGTTATCATGCGGATGAATTGAAACCGAAAAGCAACCTTCACCATCTATGAATCCGGCAATATATTCAGGTGTTAAAGCCCTTTCCTGCTGATTTTCTCTACTCATGATTTTTCACCTACTAGGTATCATAGAGATTAGCGAGATGTTCCAGCATATAGATAAGTTTTACAACGGCCCTTCTCGTAGCCAGAATTACCGTTATAGTTACGGCCGCCGTTTACCAGAGCTTCGGTTCAGAGCTTCGATATCCGAAGATATCTAACCCCTTCCCTTAACCTTATGGCACCGGGCAGGCGTCA
>JABMQQ010000045.1 GCA_013202495.1 Fidelibacterota bacterium
ATAAAACCGTAGCCTTTTGAATCGTTAAACCATTTGACTACGCCGTTGACTAGTTGATCAGTCATTTGTACCTCTTTCTTGAACTTACTGCCTTATGGCAGCTTTTTTTAGTCAGGCTTTTTTACATATCAGCTGCAAAAAGCATTTCCGTCCTTATGGACATTTCTGACCGTCGCAGGGAATATGAACAACAAAAATTGAAAGTAAACAACAATTTATAATAATAATATCATCTATTTTCTGCCCGATTTGTGTTTCCATTTGGATGCCAAGCCCACTTTTATAAGTTGGATTCAATACTATTTCTATAAAAACATATGCGCTCTATTAGAGAGCCGGGAGAAATTCGATGAATGTTAATCGCCGTGACATATTACAATTATTAGCGTTTAGTGGACTTGGTCTTTCCACTATTCGGCCGAATATAGTATTCGCGAAAAATGAGATCGATGTGATTATACCTCCTCGACTCAAACCAGGGGACGTTATAGGCCTGGTCAGTCCTGCAGGGATTACCCGCAGCAAGGATAAATTAAAAATTATTGAAGAAATCCTGGCTGCACTGGATCTGAAGCTGCATGTGGATGAGCATGCCATGGATCGATGGGGTTATTTAGCAGGGAAGGATGAAATTCGCGCTGAAGCTATCAACCAAATGTACAGAGATTCTGAGGTGAATGCCATTCTCACTTTTATCGGGGGATGGGGTTGTGCAAGGCTATTGCCATATCTTGATTATGAAATGATTCAGAAGCATCCAAAAATCATCATGGGGTTTAGTGATGTTACTGCACTCTTGCTGGCAATTTATGCCAAAACGGGTATGGTAACCTTTCATGGCCCATCAGGTAGATCCGGTTGGAATACCTTTACAGTAGACTATGTAAATCGCCTATTGTTTGATGCAGAGGCGATTACCTACAAAAATCCTGATGATATTGGTGACAACTTGACTCAGGTCGAGGATCGCATTCAAACCATTACGCCGGGAAAAGCTCAAGGGCGCCTGGTTGGTGGAAACCTAACTGTGCTTACTGCCCTCATAGGTTCTAAATACCTGCCGGAATGGAAGGGTCATATTTTATTTATTGAGGATGTAGGTGAAGGTATTTATCGGATTGATAGAATGATGACCCAGCTCAAACTCGCAGGAGTGCTAAATCAAATTGCAGGTTTTGTTTTTGGTAGATGTACTGACTGTGATGCAGATAGTGGCTATAGTTCATTCACACTAGGAGAAGTGCTGGAGGATCACATCAAGCCACTTGGCATACCGGCCTTCAGAGGCTCAATGATTGGTCATATAAAGAACAAATTCACCATCCCTTTGGGTGTAGAAGCTGTGATTGATGCAGATAGAGGGACCATTCAGTTGCTGGAATCGGCAGTCAGATAACTCAATAATCGTTCAATGAATACCCCCGCCTTTCTCAAAAGTAATCTCGAAGGAGTAAGTTCACTTACTTACTAAGGAGCGACCCATGCCTATATTTCCCAAACTTACTTCACGCGAATTGTCCGATCTACAGTATGATGAAAACACCCAAATTATCGACCTGCGGCCAACAGCAGCATATAACGGATGGCAATTGCAGGCTGAAAAGCGTGGTGGTCATATCCCAAACGCCATTTCTTTCCCCATCCAATGGTTTAGTGACCTCAGTCAGACAAATTGTCTCCAAATATTGCGGCAAAAAGGATTAACGCCTTCAAAAAATATAATATTGACTGGATACAGTGAGGAGGGTATGGAGAGTGTTGCTCAGTTGTTAGAAGAATATGGATTTGTTTCACTGAAGACGCATAAAGCTGGGATGCAGGCCTACCTTGAGGATGAAAAATTATCGCTTAGATCTCTTAAACGGTTTAAACAACTGGTTCATCCAGAATGGCTGAAAGCAAAATTGGAATTAAAAATGCCCCAAAAAAGCTTTATTCTCGCACATGTCAGCTTCGATAATTGGGGCGATTACAATGACGGACATATTCCAGGGGCTATTTGGCTGGATACACTTGCTTTGGAAGATGAGATGACTTGGAATCATAGAAGTCCTGAGGAATTAGAGGAAGAGCTCTGCACCCATGGGATTACGAGTGATACAATGGTTGTGCTTTATGGACGCACCTCTAATCCCAATATGAGTCAAGATCAACCTGGTCAACAGGCAGGCCAGCTTGCGTCTATGCGTGCCGCATTGCTACTGTCCTATGCTGGAGTTCGGGATGTGCGTGTCCTGGATGGGGGTGTGGAAGCCTGGCTAAGGGCAGGTGGTGAATTGACCAGTGAAGATTTCGCACCGCATGCTGTGGATTCCAGTGGCTTGAACATTCCTGAAAATCCTCAATTCATAACACTTATGGAAAAAGCCAGGGAGTATTTATCTGCTTCTGATTCGGAGTTGGTAAGTGTACGAAGTTGGGCAGAATTCATTGGTGAAGTTAGCGGATATCATTACATCCAGAGAAAGGGACGAATTCCCGGTGCAGTTTTTGGGAACTGTGGGTCCGATGCCTACCATATGGAAAATTATCGTAACCATGATGACACCATGCGTAGTTCTCATGAAATTAAAGTAATGCTGGCAGAATCTGGGCTTACCCCGGACAAAAATTTAGCCTTTTATTGTGGAACCGGATGGCGTGCAAGCGAGGCCTGGTTTTGTACCTGGTTAATGGGCTGGGAGCATGTTTCAATTTTTGATGGTGGCTGGTTTGAATGGAGCAATGACCCTGACAATCCTTATGATACCGGAGAGCCTGAATAACGATTGTCACTGAGCCAATAATCACCTATCCAAGCTGTGGTTCTAAGAGAAAGAAGAGATGCCCATGGATGCATGCTAGTTTTTCTATAGCCATAGATAAAACCCCCTCTCTTTCATGATAAAAAAATAGAAAATAGAAAAGTGGTGAACCTTTTGCCCGGTTCAATGCCTAATAGGGTATGATGCATATCTCAAGTCATCTTAATGAGCAAGGAGGTCTCCATGAATAAACCGCTTTTACTAATGTCCCTCATCTTACTGATAGCCTGTGGTGATAGCGGCTCAAACCTCAGGGAAGTGGAGCGACCCCAGGACGTGGTGAGCAAGCGAATTCAGGTATATTCAGATTCTATCTACAACCGCATGGCTGGCGAATGGAAGGCATATTACGAAGTATTTCCCTCTGAAGCGGCCTATGCCAATTGGATGTATGCCACGCGCTATGCAGGTCAGGAAGATTATAAAAAACTTCTGATGGAAGGCATTAAAACTTATCCTGCAAATCCCACTTTGCTCTATCTCGCAGGTATGAGGGCACATAAAATGCCCTCTTCAGATAGTGATCTGGCTTTGACAATCCGAGCTGCAGAACTTGATCCTAGCTATATGGATCCGTGGTTCAATCTGGTAACGGAGTTCTTATCGAGAGGCGAGATGGAGAAAATGGACAATGCATTACAGCGTCTTCTTCAAGGGGGAGGGATATCCGAAGAAGTGATGGACTACAACTATAATCTTCTCGCCAATCTTGAAAAAAATGCCATCCTGATTACGAATGGGGACAATGATACATATCCGGGTTGGATATTGCAGCGTATTCTCAATCATCGTCCAGATGTGAAAATTGTGAACCGCTCACTTCTCAATACCAACTGGTATGTTTTCCATGTAATTCGCCAGGGAGTACCTCGATTTATCACAAACACTGAGCTTGAGGAGTTAAAAAAATCGACCAGGGGTCCCTGGGATGATGTGCTGATAAACAGGATAATTGAAGCAGGTAGTGATGAGCACATACCGGTTTACTTCTCGCACACGCTGTATTTGACGAAGGGTATATCCGAATCCATGAAAAATGGTCGTAATTTGGGATTAGCAACCCTGGTGACGCCTACAGATGAATTATACAGTGACCAAATACTTCGCGTGGCTGATCTATGGATTAATGATTTTAGGACCAGCGGTATGGAGAGCTGGCAATTAAGATATGGCACCAAAGCCAGTGCTGGCCTTAGATTAATGGGAAATTATGCCGAGGGAATACTAACCATGGTAAAAGAGCTGGATAGCACCCATCCTGAATTTTCCGTTGAGCTATTTGAGTGGTATCAGGACTATTGTCTGGAGCTGTTGTCAGATGGAAGTCGCGATGCTATTGGTAGTACATGGGCTGAAATTTCAACACACAAAACAATTCAGGCCTGGTGCCGGCAGGAGAGGTATTTACAGGATTGAGCGATTGGCAGGACTATAATCTGGCAAAACGTGGCGATCGATCCGCCTGGAAGCGTCTGGTTGATCTCCATATCAAGGATCTGACACGATTGGCAAGTATGTTGACTGGCTCACCTGACCTGGCGCAGGACGTGGTTCAGGAGGTCATGTTGGAGTTGTTTCGTAAACCTCCCAAACATCAGAACGGGACACTCATGGGTTGGCTGACAACTGTAACTTATCATACCGCTTTAAAATGGAAAAAACAACGTGCCGGTTGGTCGGCACTGGGAGATATTGACCCTCCTGATGGGCATCTGCAACCCCTGGCAAAGTTGATCCGTGATGACCGCAATAGGAGATTGCTCGACATCATTCATTCCCTGGATGAGACTCACAGGGAAGTACTCATTCTGCGTTTCTATGGAGATAAATCACTCCAGGACATATCTATCCTTATGGATATACCCCTGGGAACCGTAAAATCCAGATTGTTCTATGGTGTTCAACACTGTCGCAAGCTTATGAAAGACAAAGGACTCACATAATGGAGAGAAGAACGACACATTTAGACGAGGATATCCTGTTGAAGTATGTTCTGGAAACCCTTGAACCTGATGAAGACGCAGAAGTTGAGAGCCATCTTCGCGAATGTCCGGCATGTTCTGATGAATTTGACAGCATGAAGGCAGACATGGTATCGATTAAGGCTCTGGAGGTATCAGTCGAAGCGCCGCCGATTCCTTTCCCTACTACCTATTCTGGAGAATGGAGAATGGTACTAGGAGCTGCAGCACTTATTATAGTTGGATTTGGATTGGGTATGCTGACTCGATCTGAGAACAATTCCAGAGATATTACCCTTTATTCAATGGCAGTTCCCCATCAAACAATTTCCACACAATCTGGGAATCATTCCACCTGTATCAGTGACAATCTGAACATCTATTCGGATTGACCTCAGGCTTTGCTCTCCGTGGTCGAACCTACGACCTCTGGGTTATGAGCCAGATGAACATTCATAAATAACAGGTAATTACATAGTTAATGTGGCGTATGTGTTACCTGGTTTGCACCGTCTTATGAGACTGCAATATAGAGCCTGAATTATGAGAC
Organism: Fidelibacterota bacterium; assembly: GCA_013202495.1. GTDB lineage: Bacteria > Fidelibacterota > UBA8477 > UBA8477 > JABMPR01 > JABMPR01. The sequence continues at coordinate 5,316 of JABMQQ010000045.1, forward strand.
ACCCTTTCTAGAGGTCTTACAACTTATTTGGCCAGTGCATTGGCAGGCTTCCCTTCGGTAAATCCTTATTGAACAGAGCCTCGGCGATACCATCACCTTCTGTTCCGGGAAGCCAGGCAACCAATGTGGCTTCAAATCTATCCAGGTAGCTGGTAATCAGGAGTGGTCGACCTGTTATCAGGATAAGCAATACTGGAATATGGATATGATCTAGTGCTGTGAGAAATGCTTGTTGATCCAGCGGAAGTGTTAAATCCTTTGAGTCACCGTGAAATTCTGCATAGGGGTATTCTCCAACAACGACGATGATAAGATCTGTTCCATCTGGGATGTCTGCCTCCTTCGAATAGCCAATGTTTATATCAGGAGGTGCCTGGTTACTTATGCCTTCCAAAATAGTTGTACCCTCAGTGATCCTACCTTTATCACCTTGCCAAGAAATGGACCAACCACCGCATTGCAGTCCGATATCATCGGCAAATTCTCCACAGACATGGATGTGTTTAACGTGGGATTTCAGGGGAAGTATGGCGTCATTTTTCAACAGAACCAACGATTCCACGACCGCTCTTCTAGCGATCTGCCTACTCTTCATGCGATCGATTTGTGTTGCTGAAGGCAATTCTGGTCCTTGAGTTTCCAGGAGACCTAAAGAAGCTTTTGCCGTTAGAATTCGTTCTACTGCATCATTGATACGCGATAATGGGATATCACCTTCGGACAGGAGCTCGAGTAATCCTGCATGGCATTCTTTGTATTTCCGAGATGTCATAATCATATCCAGACCAGCGTTGACAGAAATTGATAGTGCATTAATATAGCGATTCTTGGGTGCGAGATCGTCTATGGCATCCCAATCTGAAACAACAAAGCCCTTAAAGCCCAATTCATACTTGAGCAGGTCGCTTATCAGGGTTCGATTGGCATGGCAGGGTGTTCCGTTCCATTGGTTGTAGGAGAGCATGATACTGCCAACTCCAGCGGCAATAGCAGATTCATAGGGTGGTAGAAAGAGAGCTTTTAATTCCGCGAGGCCCATCTCAGTGTTGCCTCGGTCCACACCTCCGTTAGTCCCGCCATCGCCAATAAAATGCTTTGCGCATGCCAAAATCCTGGCTTTCCCAGATCCAAAATTGGTCTGGACGCCCCTCACGGCTGCAGCGCTTAACTGGGTAACAATTTCAGTCTCTGAAGAGAAACTCTCATAGGTTCTGCCCCAGCGAGGATTGTCAAATACAGCGACGCAGGGTGCAAAATTCCAATTGAAGCCAGTAACAGCCAATTCGAGGGATGTGATTCGCGCAATCTCTTCCACCAACTGTGGATTATTGGCAGATCCTAAACCAATATTATGAGGAAAAAGTACTGAACCATAAAGATTGTTATGACCATGCACTGCGTCAGTACCCAGAAGCAGGGGTATAGCCATCGAGGACTGATTGGCGTAATATTGCATCTTTTCGGACAATAGGGTCCAGGATTCTATAGTATTTGGCTGAGGTGCTCCACCACCATTAACAAAAATTCCCCCTAAGTTGAACCGAGAAATATCATCAGGTGTTTCGAGATGACGGGGATCGCTCAGGATCATCTGACCCACCTTTTCCTCCGGTGTCATCCCCTCAATGAGTGCTTTCACATTCGTGCGCTGGCTTGCCGAAAGTTCCATGCTGCATGCTCCTGTTTTGATGGTGTTTTACTTCTGATGCATTCGTCAAAAGGAAAAATAATTTGTAATGTAACGTATTACATTACTTATAAAAATTAGTTAAGTGTATATTATACAATAATAAACAGCATAATTCTATGAATGCTATACTGATGTATATGGACTTGCATAGTGCATAATAGGAATATCCTTCCAATAGTCAAAGATTTATTACTGAAACCGATAGACTCATATCTAAGATAGAAAAAATTCAGTTAAGTAATGAATAAACAATAATATATATGACCAATACTTGGTTAATATAAATGACTTGACAAACGTTTCCACATGGATATATTTTAATGTAAACGTTTACATAACTTAGGGCAGCAGGACTATAAATTCCAAAAATGGTGACCCAATGACAACTATTAATGATGTCGCGAAAAAAGCAAAAGTATCGACTGCAACGGTATCCCGGGTCCTAAATAATTCAGACAAGGTTAGACCTGCCACGCGCGATCGAGTGAGTACGATCATTAAGGAACTCAATTTTGTTCCCAATGTCAATGCCCTGGGATTACAACGGAAAAAGACAAAAACTGTGGGGCTAATATTCCCTGATGCCAGTGCACATTATTTTTCTGAGATTATGCAGGGGATTAACCGTCATCTATTCAAAAATGATCATCAGATTCTAATTTCCAGCGCTCACGATGAAGAAGAAGAGATCAAGACCATCAACGGTTTCGTAAATAGCGGTCGAATTGATGGGCTCATTATTATGATGCCCTCGGCAAGAGATTACAAAGGTCTTATAGACCAATTGAAAAATGAGATACCTGTGGTCTTCATCGCTTGTGAGATAGATGCACCTTATTCTACCACCATTTTGTTGGACAATTACAATTCAGCCAAAGAGATGGTTCATCACCTATCCCAACTTGGTCGAAAGCGGATCGCTTTCATTCATGGTGGTGAACACAATTATGATGCCCGAGAACGTCATCGAGGCTATATCGATGCTAGAAGTGAATACCAGCTTGACGAGAGTGAGGAACTGGAAGTTATGGGCAACTTTACAGAAGCCTCAGGATTTCAGGCGACGCTGGCACTCATGAAACGCAACCCAGCGCCCACGGCAATTTTTGCAGCAAACGATGCCATGGCTATTGGCGCGATCGAGGCAGCCAGAGTGCTGAAGCTATCTGTACCTGCAGATTTAGCCATCGTTGGATTTGATGATATTTCACTAGCAGCCTATCTTGATCCTGCACTTACCACAGTACATGTACCCCTGAGACGTCTAGGACATCTTGCAGGGGAATCTCTTCTGAAGAATATGAATTTGGACCCCGCTGAGCGGACTACAGAAAAAATTATTATTCCGCTAAAACCAGTCATTCGCAGATCCTGCGGTAGCGAACAGGAATCAGCATAATAAGATTTGTAAAAGGAATCCTTGATCCATAGGAATTAACTGGATCTGATTTCAGACACAAGGTTTCAATAACGAGTAAAAAAAGGAGAGCATAATGAAAATATTACGAGTTATTCCGGTACTCCTAGTGGTTCTCACCACTTTGAGTTATCCGGTAACAGTTGTAGCCGGAAGTCATGTTGATCCGGCTTTTATCAAGGTCGTGTCAGTTGAAACCGCACCTACAGTGGATGGTGTTCTAGATGAAAATGCATGGGCTCGCCGTTATGATCGATTGGTTTTTAATGCCGGTATGGGTACTGGTGATGTAGACTTCGCCGTTACAGGTGGAGTTGAAGTCCAGGCCCCATATACAGACACCACAAGTACGATTGTTAAGATTGTGCATGATGGCCTGGATTTGTACATCAGTCTGGATTCCGATGACAAAAGTGTCTGTCGCTTCAATGGCAGTTGGGAAGGTGACGGTCTCTTCATGAAGGTGAAGGACGCCAGCGGAACAGATGTAGAGTATAAACTTTATTTTAACCTGGAAGGTACAGACCCTGATATCCACCTGGAACTCCCGGGTCTATATCCAACTTCAGCTGAAGGAGCCGCCTTTAAAAAAGCAGGTACTATTGTAAATGATACGACAGGCATTGACGCTGGATATACAGCAGAGATGGTCATTCATCTTGCTGATCTTGGCTTCACGGACCCCTATAGCGACGTTCAAGTACTCATCAACATCTTCGATCCAGATGGATATACTGGTGTATCTGGTGAAGCATGGGACGTAGGCAGTTTTTACAAAGCCTGGTGGGGTAGCGAGTGGGGTCCTGATATGCGTATACTGCGATTATCAGATCCACCGAACCGCATCGCTTTAGCTACTGAAGATGATATTGTCATGGATGGCCAGATCACAGAGAGCTTTTGGGGAGGTGCCGAAACCGTGATAGTAGGTCGCGATACGCATGGATCAACGGGTGGATATTATTCACAGTGGAGCGATCCAGCAAATGATTACACGGATGCCAGTGAAGCGGTGATTCGATTCGTTCACAAAGGTGAATTGCTCTATATCGCTGTAGAATCAAATGATATGTCTGTTGGCAAGTGGTCTCCAGGCTGGGAAGCTGATGGCCTGTTTCTTTGGATGACAGACAAGGGTGACTATGCCCCTGCTGCCCGTAAAGAGATCAAGGCTATGTATTTTAGTGGTGTAGAAGGGGATGGTATCTCCTTTGAGACCAACGATCAAATTCCCACAGGATCAGCTGAAGGCGTGAGCTTTGAACCAGAGGGTACAGTAACTCACACCGGAACCAATGGTGACGATGCTGGATATTCCCTTGAGTTGGTTATCAATACCGCTGATTATGGGTACGAAGTGGGTGATACCGTTCGCTTGAGTGCAGTCATCTGGGATTTGGATTATTCCAGTGCAGATGAATATGATGCAGCAATTGCTGATTATGCACCTGAATGGTGGGGCACTCAATGGGCTGATCCCAATTTTGAGAGATACTTTATGTATCGCGGAGTCGTCTTGAGTAGCAGTCCTGTTTCGACGGACAACTCTATTGCTGGACCAACTGATTTCAGCCTTTCTCAGAATTATCCTAATCCCTTCAACGCCGGGACTGTGATAAATATTTCTGTGCCCGCAGCAGGGAATGCCAATTTGGAGATTTACAATGTGCTGGGACATAATGTTGCTACCCTGTATAATGGTTATCTATCTGCAGGCAGTCACAGTTTCTCGTGGAATAGCCTGGGAGATAACAACCAGCAGGTCAGCACTGGCATGTATTTTTACAGATTGACAGTCGGTGATCAGGTTGCCACAAAGAAAATGGTAATGATCAAATAATCCTAATGCAGTTGCTCATTTTACAGCGACTATAGAATGGGGCTAGATTAACATAGAACGCAATTAAAATTTTTTCAAGGTGGCAGTACATCAACACTGTCACCTTGAAAATATTGGCACATGGATATCGGGTAATGTCATGAGGAGTAAGCATTTGAAATGGACACTAGGCAACGTGAAATCAGCCATCCTGATTGCGTTGTTCCTGCAAATGTTCCCAGTAGTATGCATCGCAGGGACAACTGGCAAGATAAGTGGGAAGGTTACAGACGCGGAAGGTGGTCAACCTTTTCCCGGTGTTAATGTCTTTCTGGAGGGTACTAATTACGGTGCCGCGACTGATTTAGAAGGCTATTATATGATTCTAAATGTTCGACCAGGCGTATACAGCCTCAATGTACAAATGATTGGCTACCAGAAAATCCGCCAGGATAATATCCAGGTTCTTTCCGACTTCAATTCGATTCACGATTTTAAGATGAACACCCAGGTACTTGAAGCCTCAACCCAGGTCGAGGTAATCGCCACCCGACCAGATATTCAACGCGACCGCACCAGTACGATGGCAGTGATTAGTGCTGAGGAAATAGAAAAACTACCTGTCCAGGAAATGAGCGACCTGGTTGACCTACAGGCTGGGGTGGTAGACGGTCATTTTCGTGGGGGCAGAGGTGGTGAAGTGAGCTATATGCTGGATGGTGTCAGTGTCACTGATCCCTATAACGGCGAAATGGCAGTGAATATTGATAATAGCAGCATCCAGGAGATTAAAGTTATTAGCGGTACGTTCAGTGCCGAGTATGGACAAGCCATGAGTGGCATTGTAAATATTGTCACCAAGAGTGGTTCACCTGAATTTGGATTATCAGTCAATTTATATGCTGGTGATTTCGTTTCCAGGCATAGCACAACCTTCCTGAATATTGACAAGCTTGATCCATTGCAGAATCTCAGTGGTGAATTGACTCTTACTGGACCGCTGGGAATTCTTGGCAAGGATGCAGGTTTTGTTTTTAGTGTGAAAAATCAATCGAAAGAGGGGCACTTATACGGAGTCGAAGAATTTCTTCCTCCAGATTCTTCAAATATTGATGATCCTGATCCAGAGGGCTGGTACGTCTCACGATCAGGGAGTGGTGATGTTATACCAATGAATTTCAAAAATACCTTTTCCACACATGGCAAACTATCAAAGCATATGGGTTCCAAGTTCCGAATTGATCTCTCTTCTGATCTAACCCGCCAATCCTGGTTAAATTACGATCATCTCTACAAGTATAATCCACAGGGCATCCAGACCCACTTTAAGGATAGTTATCAGACAACCCTGTCTTTGAACCATTTCCCAAGTTCAAAACTATTTTATACGATCAACTTTTCTCGCTTCAATTCCGATTTAAGTAATTATGTCTATGAGGACGAACAGGATGAGCGCTATGTAAGTACCTTACTGTCCAGACGGCTGGGCTATGGATTCTTTACCGGTGGCATGGACATGAATCACTTCTACCGCAGCAGCACAGTGAATACGTTTAAAATAAATCTTACTGCTCAACCCAATCGCCATCACGAATTAAAGACGGGTATTGAAGCCCGGAAGGGTACGCTATGGCAACATGATTTCAGTATTAAACTGGATCGCAGTACCGCATGGTCACCTGAAATATTCCCTGAAGAGCATTGGGGCAATAACGAGTATACACACAATCCACTGGAAGTAGGGATATGGATTGAAGATAAAATCGAAGCTGAGCACATCGTGTTGGTGGCAGGTCTACGCTACGATTATTTCCACCCTGATGGACTGGAACCCTTAGATCTGAGAGACCCAGATGGGAGTTATAGTGGAAACCAGGAGGAGGCATTTAAAGATGCACCGAGCTCTTCCCAATTGTCTCCTCGTCTCGGATTATCATATCCAATCAGCGACAGGGGTGCAATCCACATCTCGTATGGACATTTTTTCCAGATCCCAGTCTATGAGTATCTCTATCATAATTCAGAATTTGAAATACGTGGTGGCGATTTAAAAAGTATCGTTGGGAATGCCTCACTATATCCAAAGAAAACAGTGATTTATCAATTTGGCTTGCAGCAAATGCTTTCAGCCAATCTTATTCTGGACATCACAGGTTATTACAAGGATATGCGCAATCTGGTGGGTACACAAATTTATGAACTATATATTCTCGGCGATAGCTATGCTCGCTACGAAAATCAAGATTATGGTAATGTCCGTGGCGTGGCTCTGTCGCTTTCCATGAAGCAAATAAGCCTTTTTTCAGGTTCTATTGAGTACACCTACCAAACGGCTGAGGGCAATGCCTCAGATCCCCGAAGTGTCTTCAATGACCGCCAGAGTGATCCTCCTCGCGCCAGTGAAATACAGGTGGTACCGCTGGATTGGGATCAAACCCATACCATTAACTTATCCATGACTATGAATGGAAAAAGCTGGCACGTAAGTCTTATTGGCCAATTTGGTTCCGGATTGCCCTATACACCTGAGTTCCAGGGCGAACGTACCTCTTTCCAGAATTCTGAACGGAAGCCTAGCACCCTGAATCTGGATATCTCTGGAGAATATGGCATCCCCCTGGGAGATTCCCGGTTGGCTTTCTATTTCTTGATTAAGAATGTTATGGATCGTGAGAACGCCAGAGATGTGAATAAAGATACTGGTAGTCCATTTTATAGCTTAATACCTACCTATGTGCCTGAACAATCCATTCACACTCTGGAGGATTTTCTATCGCGTCCAGATTATTTCCAGGCTCCACGTGAAGTGTTGGTTGGTATGAAATTCAAGCTTTAAGGATATTGGAATGAGTATTATTAAAAAAGTATTTATTATTACCCTAAGTCTTCTACTGGGCGGAATTCAAATACTCCTCGCGCATAATAACATTGATGCGCTCCATGGGGTTCGTATCAATCGCAAACAGGGTCTGCATAATGGGAATATTGTAGAAACAC
>JABMQQ010000046.1 GCA_013202495.1 Fidelibacterota bacterium
CCAACAAATTCCTCGGTGAAGAAGGTTTGATCTAAGCTTTTTCCCTCAGCAGCTCACGCCTGAGCTGTAATATTGATGTAAAATATTGACGGTACACAATGGCCAGCATAATCATGTTGGCCAGGGTTGCTGTTGTGAACCACATATACATAATCATGATCTGATACCGCACAGCAATTATGGGATCGATTCCAGCTAGAATCTGACCTGTCATCACACCAGGGAGTTGTACCAATCCCACCGTCATCATGGCATTGATGTTGGGGATTAATGCAGCATGAATAGAAGCCTTCATGGCATCATAGACAGCTAGTTTTGGTGTGGCACCAAGGGCTAGAAGGGTTTCAATCTCCTTCTCCCGATGTTTCATCTCACCTACAAATCGATTGGCTGTCAAGGCAGTTGAATTGAGTCCATTACCAATAATCATTCCGCCAATAGGAATGGCAGCATATGGTGAAAACCAGGGCTCAACATCCAGAATAAAGAGCAAGATTGTCCCCAAAATAAGGATGGCCGATCCCAATAAGGCTACCAGCATGGCCGGAAAGAAGTGTGGGATTACTTGCTTCTGTCGTCTGGTCCCCTCATAACTGGCAATCACGATCATGAGAAAGAGTAGCATGAGCATAAATGCCCAATGCTGTTGATCAAAAAACCAGGTTAGCACATAACCCATGAGAGTCAATTGAACAAAGGTGCGCAGCGTGCCAATCAGGAGGGTGTTTTCAAGACCCAGTTTCCATTTTTTAATTAAAAATAGCGAAAATGCAATAAACAGGAGTGATACCAATAAATCATTCCAACTCAAGACGTAAAAATCAGGTCGCATCATTGACCTCATTCTTTAACAAGCCCGCATCCTCAAAGGCGTGTGATTTATCCAGGGTTTTAAAATCACCATCCCCGATAATTTTCCCATGGGATAAAATGATGACTCGTTTGGCATATCGACGCATGAGCATGTGATCATGGGAAACAGCGATGACAGTTAAATTCAGAGCTTTCCTGAGTTCTTCGACCTGATCCATAATTTCCCGAGCAAGTTTTGGATCCAGGTTTGAGGTTGGTTCATCCAGAAGAAGAACCTGAGGGTGGTTAAGCAGTGTGCGAGCCAGTGCCAGCCTTTGTTGCTCTCCACCGGATAAATCTCTGGCGTGATGGGTCAATTTGATATTGACCAGGCCTACTTGATCCAGGGCGGCCAGGATTTCATGATCCAGAGTTTGTGAGATAGTCTGATCCCAGCGGCCTGCGATCAATAAATTTTCCCTGACGGTGCCTTCAAAAACCACCGGGTTTTGGAAAAGAACACCCACATTTTTCCGAAGTGCTTGGATATCTGAATCAATCTCAATACCCCGAAAAGTAATGTTTCCCTCGCTGGGACTAGTCAGGGCATTAAACATCCTGAGTAGAGAACTTTTCCCAGCGCCTGAAGCGCCAATAACAGCCACAAACTCACCTTTAGAGATATTGAATTCAAGTCCCTGGAGGATCTGTTTATCATCAACCCTAAGTTGCACGTCTTCAAACTGAAATAGTACGCCATTTTCCATGGGCCAATTATATATGTCGCACAAGCAGAAAGAAATGATATATGACATAATACGCAGGGGTGTTTTTTGTTTGCCTGATTTTTCCAGCGTTTACCTTTGTAGCTGAAATTGGAGAACCTTCATGGCTTTAAAATTAGTTGGACCAGATTTTTTTGATTTATCGGCATTGCTCTCTGAAGAAGAGATTGCCATTCAAAATATGACCAATGAATGGGTAAAGGATCGATTTTATCCCCTCATATCAAAACACTATCGGGAAGGTACATTTCCTTTTGAATTGCAAAAAGAAATGGGAGAGATGGGTTTCTTTGGATCCACACTCCCGGAAAAGTACGGTACTGCGGGTATCAATGGTGTGTCCTACGGTCTTATGATGCAGGAACTGGAGCGCGGTGATTCCGGGTTACGCAGTTTTGCTTCTGTCCAGGGTTCTCTGGTCATGTGGCCCATCTGGAAGTATGGTTCAGAGGATCAAAAAGAGAAATGGCTCCCACGGCTTGCTTCAGGTGAAAAAATTGGATGTTTTGGGCTGACAGAACCGGATTATGGTTCAAATCCTGGTGGAATGATCACCCGCGTAAAACAAGAGGGCGAAAAATTCATCCTAAATGGAACCAAGATGTGGATTACCAATTCACCAGTTGCTGATGTGGCACTCATTTGGGCCAAGGATGAAGAGGGGGAAGTCAGAGGATTCCTTGTTGAACGAGGGACACCAGGATTCGAGACCCCAGAGATTAAAGGCAAATTGTCACTAAGAGCTTCGGTGACAGGTGAAATTGTACTATACAACTGCGCCATTCCGCTAGAGAATCAACTGCCTGAAGCCAATGGACTCAAGGCACCACTCAGCTGTCTGACCCAAGCTCGCTATGGAATTAATTGGGGTGTCATGGGAGCAGCCATTGCCTGCTATGAAGAAGCCGTGGATTATGCAAAAACCAGAATTCAATTTGATAAACCCATTGCAGCCTTCCAATTGACCCAGCAAAAGTTGGCAGAAATGTTGAATGAAATTACCAAGGCTCAATTTTTAACGCTTCAACTTGGCCGCCTCAAAGATAGAGCAACCCTGAATCATAAACAGGTGAGCCTGGCAAAAATGAACAACGTCCGTATGGCCATTAAGATTGCCCGCTCTGCTCGCAGTATATTAGGTGCCAGTGGCATAACTGACGAGTATGTATCCATGAGACATGCAGCCAATCTCGAATCTGTGCTCACCTATGAGGGTACTCATGAGATGCACACACTGGTTGTGGGTGAAAGTATCACAGGCATTCCTGCTTATCGTTGAAACATTGTATCTACAGAGTTGTTTGAAAAATATAAACATTGAATTTTAGAGAGAAAGAATATCTATGTCTACAATCCTGGTAACTGGCGGTGCAGGCTATATCGGTAGTCACACAGTCCTGGAATTACTCTCACTGGGAGATGAGGTCATCGTTGTTGATAATCTTTCCAATAGCAGTCGAGAGTCACTCCAACGTGTGGAGGCGCTTACTGGAAAATCACCTGTTTTTTACGAAATAGATCTCCTGGACCAAGAGGCTTTGTCAACCCCCTTCCTAAATCATCATATTGATGCGGTTATCCACTTTGCCGGCTTGAAAGCAGTAGGTGAATCGGTGGAAATTCCACTGCAATATTACCAGAACAATCTGACCGGAACCCTAAACTTGCTCGAAGAAATGAAAGCAAATGGTGTGAAACGTCTGGTGTTTTCATCTTCCGCAACAGTGTATGGGGATCCAAGCTCAGTTCCAATTACTGAGGATTTTCCCGTTTCAGCCACCAATCCTTATGGGCGTTCAAAATTGATCATTGAAGAGATGTTGGGTGACCTGTACGTCTCCGATGCGGAGTGGGACATAGCACTATTAAGATATTTTAATCCAGTTGGTGCTCACAGTAGCGGGCAAATTGGTGAAGATCCCAATGGTATCCCCAACAATCTCATGCCCTATATTTCTCAGGTCGCCGTAGGCAAGTTGGGCAAGCTATCCGTATACGGAGATGATTACGAAACTCGTGATGGGACGGGCGTACGAGACTATATCCATGTCGTTGATCTGGCTCAGGGACATCTAAAAGCTCTGGACCATTTGATGACAAAACCCGGACTAGTGACTATAAATTTAGGTACAGGTCAGGGCTATAGCGTCCTGGAGATGGTGAAAGCCTTTGAATCAGCTTCAGGCCAGGCAGTCGCATATCAGATTGTTGATCGACGTGCAGGTGATATTGCCGAATGTTATGCTGATACCCAAAAAGCTGCTGATATTCTGGGATGGAAAGCCACCAAAGGATTAAAAGAAATGTGTGTTGATGCCTGGCGTTGGCAATCCAACAATCCACATGGATATAGTGAATGATTGGACTGCACAGCTAATCACGCTCGCCTAAGATTACTTCGTTCAAAAAAAGTCTATTTTGTTCTGAATTATATAATTCTTTTCAGCTTCAAAATTACCACTCAAAATAATAGACGTAGTCTATAAGGGAAAACGACTGCAGAATAAATGCTAAGACACGCTTATACGAGGTGTTGCATTTTGGTGGGTAGCTGAATATTATTCGCGACTTGAAATAATGGAACACTAAAGGAATAGTATGTCACAATACCTCGTCATCGTCGAATCACCCTCAAAAGCAGGAACAATCAAAAAATATTTGGGGGAAGAGTATAAGGTTCTTTCTACCGTTGGCCATATTCGAGATTTACCTCGAACTCAGCTAGGTGTGGACTTAAAGGACAATTTCAAACCACTCTATGTCACCATTCCAGGCAAGAAAAAAAATGTAGACGCACTGCGAGAAGCTGCCAAACAAGCAGCTCATATATTTGTGGCAACTGACCCTGATCGCGAAGGGGAGGCCATCGGCTGGCATGTTACGCGTATACTGAAAAATCTGAACAAACCTATTTCTCGTGTCATGTTTTTTGAAATTACCAAGGCAGGGGTCCTGGAGGGTATGCGTAAGGCAACTGAACTTGACATGAACATGGTCAACGCTCAGCAGGCCAGACGAATTATTGATCGTCTTGTAGGATTCAAGGTGAGTCCATTTTTATGGCGAGTGCTCTATTCTGGACTGAGTGCCGGTCGCGTGCAGTCCGTTGCTTTACGGCTTATCTGTGAGCGCCAGGAGGAAATTGATCGATTTGAGCCCCAGGAATATTGGACTATCAAAGCGGACGTGGAAACTGCCAAAAAGAAAACATTTGAGGCTGAGCTCCAAAAGGTTGATGGTAAAAAGGCGTATATCCCTAATGAAGCCATTGCGATAGAGCTCAGAAATACTCTGAAGGATGAGCAATACCTAATTTCTAAGGTTACTAAAAAGCGGGTTCGTAGAAATCCACATGCACCATTTACTACTTCAACACTTCAACAGGCAGCCTTCCAAAAACTAGGGTTTACTACGAAGCGTACCATGACTCTGGCTCAGCAGCTATATGAAGGTGTTACTCTTGCAGATGGGGAAGCAACAGGTCTGATTACCTATATGCGAACAGATTCAACCCGTGTTGCAGAATCTGCTGTTGAAACGGCTCGAGCCCAAATTGAGTCAAAATATGGTTCAGATTACTTACCAGCAACGCCTCGTCAGTTCGGGAAAAAAAGTGGAAAAATTCAGGATGCTCACGAAGCCATTCGTCCAGCTAATCCCGACTTATCCCCCGATGATATAAAGACCTCATTAACAGCACCTCAAGCCAAACTCTATGATCTTATCTGGCGACGATTTGTCGCATCACAAATGGCGGTAGCCGTTTTTGATCAGTCCACAGTTGACGTCAAAGCCGGTACCCGGTTTGATTTAAGGGCATCTGGTTCTGACCTTGTGTTTGATGGATATCGAGTGGTTTATTTTGAGAATGTTGAGGAACAGGATAGTCATCTCCCCTCAGATTTAGAGGAGAGTGAGAAACTTCAACCACTAGAGGTTAAAGCGGATCAACATTTTACCAAACCTCCAGCTCCCTATACCGAAAGTAGTTTGGTTAAAATTCTTGATAAAGAAGGCATCGGTCGTCCATCCACCTATGCAAATATCATCTCAGTGGTGCAAGCCAGAAATTATGTTCAATCAGAAAAGCGCAAACTTTATCCAACTGAATTAGGTAAAGTGACCAATAAGCTGCTGGTAGAAAATTTTTCAGAATTGGTGAATAAGACCTTTACTAGAGAAATGGAGCTTAACCTTGATAAAGTAGAAGAGGGTGAGAGCACCTATCTGGAAGTCATGACAGAATTTTGGTCACATCTGGAAAAATGGCTGGAAGAATCTTCAAAATCATATAGTGAACTCAAAAAATCTCTCCAGGAGGACAGTGGTGAAGCCTGTGACAAGTGTGGCAAGCCCATGGTCATTAAATGGAGTAAAAACGGTCGATTCCTGGCCTGCTCAGGATTCCCAACCTGTAAAAATGCACGACCACTAGATTCACCAACCAAAGACGAAAACGGTGAAGACAAAGTGGTTGAGGATCACGGGAAGTGTGAGAAGTGTGAGTCCCCGCTTGTCCTCCGAGATGGTCGATATGGAAAGTTTTACGCCTGCTCAGCCTATCCCAAATGCAAATTCACCAAACCATTCACCATATTGATGCCCTGTCCCAAACCAGATTGTAAGGGAGACATTTCTCCCAGACGATCCAAGCGGGGTAGAACCTTTTATGGTTGTACAAAATATCCAGACTGTGACTTTGTTAGTTGGGATCCACCCATTGCACACAAATGTCCAGCCTGTGAAAATCCATACATGGTTGCAAAATCAACCAAGAAGAAGGGTGATTATGCCCTTTGCCCAAATTGTAAGCATGAAGTAAGCGTCAACGAGACGGAAGCTTCCTAGTTATAAAATTGAGAGAACAAAATGGCACGTTTAGAAAGTTTTGATAAACTCGTATCTCTGTCCAAGAGGCGGGGCTTCATTTTTCAATCGAGTGAGATTTATGGCGGGATAAATGCCTGTTATGATTATGGACCTTTAGGGGTTGAACTCAAAAGAAATGTAAAACAGACATGGTGGAACGCGATGACCCGGGAGTATGATAACATTGTAGGTCTTGATGCTGCCATTCTGATGCATCCCAAAGTCTGGGAAGCAAGTGGTCATGTTGGTGGTTTTACCGATCCCCTGGTGGACTGTAAAAAGTGTAAGACTCGGTTTCGTGAGGATACCCTCCCTGAAGCAAACATGAATGATAAAGAATGTCCTGAATGCGGTGGCGAATTAACTGATTCAAGACAATTCAACCTCATGTTCAAAACTCAGATGGGTGCTGTAGAGGATACGGCTTCAACCGTTTATCTTCGTCCAGAAACTGCCCAGGGCATCTTTGTAAATTTCCCCAATGTAGTTGATACCTCTCGCCAGCAGATTCCCTTTGGGATTGCCCAGATTGGTAAAGCCTTCCGCAATGAGATTACCCCGGGAAACTTCATCTTTAGAACCCGTGAATTTGAGCAGATGGAAATGCAGTTTTTTGTAAATCCTGATGAGGCAGATGAATGGTTCGAAACCTGGATGGAACGTCGCAAAGCTTTCTATGATACCATTGGAATCGACCCCGAACACCTACGTTTTCATGAGCATGGTCCAGATGAACTAGCCCATTATGCCCGAGCTGCCTTTGATGTGGAGTATAAGTTCCCCATTGGCTGGAGTGAGTTGGAAGGAATTCATAACCGGTCGGACTTTGATTTGAAGCAACATGCAGAATTCTCAGGTAAGAACATGAGTTATCGAGACCCCCAGACCAATCAGGTCTATACTCCATTTATTATTGAGACTTCCGCTGGTTGTGACCGTACCACACTGGCCGTCATGTGTGAAGCTTATGAAGAAGAGACCCTGGAAGATGGCTCGGTACGAACAGTCATGCATTTTCATCCCCGGCTTGCACCAATTAAGGTGGCCATACTACCTCTCGTGAAGAAGGGTGGTTTGAAGGAGCTAGCAACGGAGATTAAAGATGATCTCAAGCGCCATTTTAACGTGTTTTATGATGAAAAAGGGGCTATTGGCCGCCGCTATCGTCGCATGGATGAAGCTGGAACACCTTATTGTGTGACCATTGATTTTGATACACTTGAGGACAAAGCAGTCACAGTTCGCGATCGTGATTCCATGGATCAGATTCGCGTGCCTATCGGGGAGCTTCAAGCCTGGTTGGCAGAACGTATATTGATAAGATAAAATCCTAGATTAGCTCTCAGTAAGTCAGCTGCAATTTGATTTAAACAGGCTGTGGGTTCATCCTCAGCCTGTTTTGCATTAAAGAGTCATTTGTAAAAAAATAACACAATCTATTTATAGCTGCTTGCTGTGCCTCTGATGCTATTTATATTGTGTGACGTGATTAGGCGAGCATCAAAGCAACCATTCTTTTTTAAACAGCAATTTTCTGATCCACTTCGAATAAAATTAATATGTGCACTTCAAGGTGCACTTTTCATATGATATACCCAGAGAGTAGGTGTGAATGAACAATACGTTAAAATTTTTGATTGAACTTCAGGAGATAGATCGTCAGCTCTTTGAAATTGATGAGAAAAAGGGGAGTCTTCCTCAACAAGTAGAAAAACTGGAATCTCAGGCTGAAAGCGTAAAATCTGAATTAGAGACAACTCGATCAACGCTTGAAGAAAATCAGAAAGAGTTGGTGAGCATCAAGGGTGCTCTCATGGATTCTGAAGAAAAAGTTAAGAAATACCAGGATCAACTTTATCTGGTGACCACCAATCGTGAATACGATGCTTTAACCAATGAGATTGAAACAGTAAAATCAGAAATGAGCGTGGGTGAGGGGCGACAATTATATCTTGAATCGGAAATTGAGAAACTTGAAGAGATTATCGCCACATCTGAAGAGCAGAGTACAACCTTCGTTGAACAACTTGATGCAAACCGTGACGAGTTAAAGGAAAAATCAGATCTCACCGATGCTCGCCAGGAAGAGCTTGAAGCTCAAAGGGTTGAGCTGATCAAAAATGTTGGCCAACGTTACTTACGCAAATATGATAGAATTCTAAAAGCTCGTAGACGTGCTGTAGTTCCTATTGAGCGTGGATCCTGTACGGGGTGCCACAAACAGCTTAATCCACAGACCATTTATGAAATTCAACAAATGGACGCTTTTATTGAATGCGAAAATTGTGGCAGGATTCTGGTTATTTTACCTGGAGATGATGACTAAGTCACCATTCAATTTTAAGATAGAAATTTTTTAAAGAAATGATCCGAGAAATCGGATCATTTTTCTTTTAGTCCACACACAATGACTTAGTTTAATATCGCTTTTTTAAATGGGTGGATTGGGCAGTCACCTGGCATTAGCTGGGAGGAAAGTCCGGACTCCGCAGGACAGGTTGCCCATGTTTGGAGCATGGGACTCTACCTTTGGGTAGGGATGGAAAGTGCCGCAGAAAAGATACCGCCCATCTACGCTCAATCCCCGCCTCTGGCGTGGATTGAGCTACGATGGACAAGCCCCTTCATTATGAGATATGGGCTTGCCTATCGTAGCCCAAGTTTTGCCGCAGGCAGAGATTGGGCGTAGATAGGTAAGGGTGAAAACGTGAGGTAAGAGCTCACGCCAGTGTCAGGTAACTGATGCTGGGGGTAAACCCCAATTGGAGCAATTTCAAGCAGAAGAGCATGGTCGTCCGCCATTCATCTCCAGATGAAACTCTTCGGGTAGGAAGCTAGTATCTCCATGCAAATGGAGGTCCAGATCAATGGCTGCCTCATCCTCTTTTGAGGGTAAGACAAAATCCGGCTTATAGATCCACCCATTTATTTGCCTACCATTGGCACCAGCCAATCTCAAATGATGTGATATCAGGTCAAAACAGAGACGTTTTTACCGTGAATTAAACCAATCTGAAGCTTATACTATAGACCAATAAATTATGGAAAAAATCTGGATCATTCAAGAC
>JABMQQ010000047.1 GCA_013202495.1 Fidelibacterota bacterium
AATTAATCACTGGACCTAAATGGATCGTCTTTAATCCTAGGCCATGATTAGCTGTTGTGTAATGATTAGAATACAGAAATAATTGACCTTCTCCATCTTCATCTGATAGAAAAAACTCAACTTTGATTGGATATTCTGAATGCTCTACATCAGAATCGACCAGATATTGTATCAGTAAATCACCCCCATCATCGACTCCCACATTCAGGGATTCTGGGAAGTTTTGGAGATTATTGGGTCCTGTATCCGCATCACCCGGATCATTCTCGGTCAATCCATTCGGAGCTAAATCAATCCCAAGACCACCGTTTTGATAAATGACGTTTGATTGGATAGCTATTTGAGTGCCGTGTGAAACCCAGATGCCATCATTATTGTTGAAGGCAATGACGTTGCCCTCATCAAGGTTAGTGCCACCTATTTGATTGTTACCGATATATGTATCCACCTTAATGCCAAAATATTCGTTGCCAATAACAGTAGTCCCATCAGCTCCAGGTCCGATGAGGTTTCCCAGAATCACATTATTTTCTGAAATGCTCCACTCAATCAGGATGCCCGTACCATTCCCAGATATCACATTTTGGCCCTCACTTTGAACAGCACCGATGATGTTGCCGGGTGCTTTTATCCTTATACCAGTGCCATTTCTTATTGCTGCAAGACCAGTGATATCCGTGCCAATGAAATTGCCGATGACCAGATTAGATGTCGCGGCTTCTCGAAAAATTGACACGCCATTATTTATGTTTCCTGAAATGATATTTCTCTCGCCAGGATTAACTCCTCCAATGGTGTTGTTCGAAGCATCCTCTATCCATACTCCGCTGCCTCCATTTGGAATAGCAAATGAGCCTGACAAATCAGTACCAATTAGATTTCCAATTACCTGATTTCCAGTGGCATCATTCTCCATAATATCAATACCACTTAGACCGTTTCCTGAGATTAGATTTCCAGCTCCTGCTTCACCTCCACCAACGATATTGTCAGGAGCAAATAAGCCAATACCGGCTGCACCATTAGGGACTGCAAATGATCCTGACACATCCGTGCCAATAAAATTTCCAGTGATCGTATTTGAATAGGTTTCCCCATAATCGGGATTTCCAACATTGATTCCCCAGTTGGAATTGCCAGAGATAACATTTCTTGCCCCAGGATTATTACCACCTATTAGGTTATTCGCTGCATTTGCTAACGCCATTCCTCCTCCATTCGGAATGGCAAATGTTCCAGTAGCATCTAGACCAATTAGATTACCTTTAATAATATTTCCATCCGCAGTGGTGTTGTCATCATCCTTTCGGATAACAATTCCTTCTGCAGTATTTCCCGATATAGTATTTCCTGCGAGAGGCAGCGATCCTCCAATTGTATTGTCATTTCCAAAAATCCAAATTCCTATCGGCCATCCATCAGAGCAGACTGCCATGTTTCCAGTTGGATTTAAACCGATTAAATTCCCCTGAACAACATTTTTGCGAATGCTGCGCCATGTTTCATAGGATATCAATAATTGAATTGTGGAATTACCCGAAATCACGTTTCCAGCTCCCTCAGAGGTCCCACCAATTTTATTAAATGAACCACTCACGAATACGCCTATTGAGTTTGATTCTACTACTTCACCAGTGATATCCGTACCTATAAAATTCCCTTCAATCACATTGTTGTTTGATTCTAAGTATATTCCATTTTCCCAAAAATTGTTAATTACCAGACCTTTAATGAAACTGGCACCAGCGTACACACTTATGCCACTATTTGATTCCCCCGCATTGCTACCATCTAGCACAATTACAGGAGTTCCACTGAAATCAGGTTCAGTTCTCCCATCGATATCTACGGGATCAACAATATGAGGTAATGCAGATCCAGGTTGAATTGTATGTGGGCCAGAACCTGCGATGTTAAAAATGATTTTATTAGAACCAGGAGTAGCATTGGATTCATTTATGGCTGCCCGCAGAGTACAATCCCCTGATCCATCATCACAGATTCCATCACCTGGATTGGCATCCATGCCATCACCGGTTGAATTAACAGTGAAAACAGATTGTTTAAATTCAGTTTGAAAAACGAAGAATCCTGCATCATCATCACCGGCATAGATATGGTTTTTTCCAGCATACAATGACCAGGCTCTTCCGCCTGTTTCGTGGTAACCCACTTCTACAGGATTGGTGGGATCACCACAGTCAATGATCTTCAAACCAAAGGATGGCTCAATAACATAGGCGTAGCGTCCAGAACCAGAAACCTCTTTGGCTTCCCCCGTTCCGATATAGCCAATCTGGTAGGGTGACTCAGGATCACCAATATCAACAACTGCCAACCCTGAGTATCTGTCAGCCACATAGGCATAACGTCCGGCAACATAAACATCCCAGGCATTGTCAATATCTGTATGAGTCCCCACCAGGTTCGGATTTGTAGGATCAGCGATGTTGATGATGTGCAGACCACCGTCTCGGCTTGCCAGATACGCAAAACTACCACAAACATCCATTCCCTGTTGAAACCCATCAAGTCCATCCAATTGGCCTACAACCGTGGGGTTAGCCGGGTCACTCACCTCCACAATTTTAAGAGTGCCTCCACCTCCCAAATAGACAAAATCTCCTCTGGCAAAGACCTCGGTGATGCTGCCATCCATCCAGCTTGTAACGATGGGACTTGCCGGATTACTCATATTTATAAGATGGAGATTGCCCTCAGCAATAACATAAAGGAAGTCTCCTGATCCGTGAACTTCCCTCGAATTTGCTATATCCAACATATGGGCCAATACAGGTTCTGCAGGATCCGAAATATTATATATATTGAGACATTCGACACGGTCAGTGACGTATAAATAATCACCATTTTGATAAAGATCCCAGGTCGATCCTCCTGAACTGCAAGAGCCGGATATTTGTATGGATTCCGGGTCAGAAATATCAATCAGCTTAAAACCGTAGCGCCATTCAGCCAGATATAAAAAATCACCAGAGACGCTGAAATTGTTGGCCCAGTCTGTATCCACTGAACAGTGTAAGCTTGGTGCTATCGGATCTGCCAGATTCAGGATCAACATGCCATCATACCAATTTGACACATAGGCCAAAGTGTCACGAATTATAATATTTTGTGGACGACTTGCTTCAAATACTCCCACCTCAGAAGGTTCCGCAGGATCACTGATGTTGATTATGTTGATGCGATTGGATTCTGTAACATATGCCAGGCTGTCTTTAACATAGACACTTATCTGATCATATTCTGATTCCAATTGTCCCATGAGGGTTGGATTAGCAGGATCATTTACATCGAGAATATATAGACACAAGTATGAAGGGACATAAGCAATATTGTCTACAACATGAGAGTAGCCAAAGTAATGATCTCCTCCTGGTTGAAAAACGCCGCTGGTCTGTGGATTGAATGGATCGCTTACATCAATAATTTGAACTCTATCATTTTGACCCAGGTATAGATAATCCCCGTTTTTAGCACAATACCAGGATCCACCGGGAATCTCCAATGACCCGACCTGCAATGGTTGCATTGGATTTGAAATATCCAACACAAAAAGACTGTCACCCCCATTGGTAACAAAGGCGAAACAACTATCGATAAATACATGTGTGATGGTATGTTCAGTGACAAATTCGCCCACCGGTTGCATGGTATCGAGTGATACCATTTGAACCACAGCCCCGTTCCCGATACAAGCGTAATTACCATATGCTAC
Organism: Fidelibacterota bacterium; assembly: GCA_013202495.1. Taxonomy (GTDB): domain Bacteria; phylum Fidelibacterota; class UBA8477; order UBA8477; family JABMPR01; genus JABMPR01. The sequence goes on from JABMQQ010000047.1 coordinate 3,737, forward strand.
CGCGCTTCTGCAGTAGCCATAGGGATGCCGACCCACCAGATCGACCCCATCAGCGTCATAGTCTGCATAACTCCTGGGGATTAGAACTAACATCACCAGTATGGTAGCCCAAACTTTTACCACATTTACTCTTTGGTATGAATTCATTTTTCCACCCCTTTTTTTATTCCTGAAGCGCTTAATTTATATCATGAATTCCTTTATTTAAGAAAGACCATCTTTATGGTTTCAGAATACTCCCCTGCTACCATGCGGCACAGATACACACCTGTACTCACAGGCTCACCAGAACTGTTCGTCCCATTCCATTCAAAATTGACCCAGCCAGCAGGATGGACCGGTTCTGAATATTTGAAAACTACGCGTCCCGTGAGATCAAAAATCACCAGCGAGACATCTGACATTTCCGGTAAACCGTAGCGAAGCGTTGTCGTCGGGTTGAATGGGTTTGGATAGTTCTGTTCCAGCACATAACTGTCAGGAATCTCCACCATGTCATTGACATATACATAGTCACCTAATTCGCTCATTGCTGAGAACTCGGAGGTGTTCCCTGCGACATCTGTTGCAGTGGCAACTATGTAGTCACCCATTTCCAGGTCATAGTTAATCGCTGGACCTAACACGATCGTCTTTAATCCCAGCTCATGATTGGCCATGGTGTAAAAATTTGAATAAAGAAATAATTGACCCTCTCCATCTTCATCAGAGAGAAAAAACTCCACCTCGATAGGATATTCTGAGTTTTCAATATCAGAATCTACTAGATATTGTATCAGTAGATCACCCCCATCATCCACTCCTACGTTCAGGGATTCAGGGAAGTTTTGCAGGTTATTGGGTCCAGTATCTGCATCTGCTTCATCATTTATTGTAACACCATCCGTATATGGGAATGCGAGATTCATGCTAAGATCAATACCTAGCTCCCCATTGGAATAGATCGAATTTCTGGAGATTCTATTATTTACTTCAAGATTTGTGTTATTGACGTTTATTCCAGCAGACTCATTATTGACGATGAGATTCCCAGCACCATCCTCATCACCACCAATAAGATTATCCCTCGAGGCGCCATAGATAGAAATACCAGATCGGGAATTCCCCAGGTTAAGGGTCCTCGATCTATCTGAACCAATAAAATTCCCTTGAACTACATTGCCACTACTAACGCCGCTCCCGCCAATAGCCACACCACCATAACCGCTTCCAGCAATCACATTACCAGAGGTTTCCGTGGACCCACCGATTAGGTTATTCGAAGCGCCCGACGTCACCTGGATTCCCCAGCGAAGATTTCTCAATGCTTCTGTACCTTCGAGATTGGTACCTATGAAGTTTCCTGAAACAGAATTATCGGTGGCCTGAGACCCACTGATAACCACACCGTGGCTGTTCCCGGAAATAATATTGGCTGAACCTGCCACGCTACCACCAATATTATTAAAGGCTGATTCATAGATGATGACACCATAATAGTTGCGAACCGCTTGTGCACCACTCTGATCAGTTCCAATGAGATTTCCCCGAACAGTATTACTATTTGCCACCAAAGGAGTCTCAATATTTCCAATACTGACACCACCCCATCGATTCCCTGAGATGAGGTTTCCAGCTCCTTCATCGGATCCTCCAATCAGATTGTTGGAGGAATGAATTTCGATACCAACATTATTGCGGATAGCACTGGTTCCTGTAACATCAGTACCAACGAGATTACCTTGGACAACGTTATTCTGACCACCCACACCTTCAAGACTCCCAATGAATATTCCAACTTCGTTGTTCCCTGAGATCAGATTTCCAGCCCCTGGTTCAGATCCTCCAATGGTTTGCTGATCACCATAATTAATAATCCCAAATCCGTTGGCCAATGCAAGACCACCAGAATTATCGGTGCCAATCATATTACCATAAATCTCACTTCCATAACTCTGCATCTCAATTCCAACTCCATAATTTCCCGAGATCAGATTCCCAGCATCAGATATTGCACCTCCAATAATGTTGTTCGGTGAGAGAATGTTGATACCGGTATCATTGCCCAGTGATACCGTACCAGAGATGTCGGTACCTATGAAATTACCAATAACCACATTATAACCACCATCCTCGCAGCAGAGTTCAATCCCTGGGCCCTGATTCCCAGATATAATATTTCGATCTCCCGGGTTAATCCCTCCGATTTCAATACCAGTACTCCCTACAGATATCCCTGAGGCATCACCATTGCCAATCGCTGCAGTACCGCTTGCATCCAGACCTATAATGTTCCCTCGGATAACATTATTGTCACTCTCCTCAAAGAGTACGATTCCGGTTGGATTGTTGCCAGAGATCACATTCCCTGCAATAGTATTTTCAGGGGCACCATAGAGATGCAATCCGTTACCCGTATTCCCCACATCGATCGAGCCAGAAACATCAAGACCGATGTAGTTTCCAATTATCAGATTCTGTACTGAAGAGGATCCATAAATGTCAATTCCCTGGGCCTCGTTGCCTGATATTACGTTAGATGGGGATGCGTCGTTGCTACCAATGAGGTTATCGGACGAGTTATTTATATGTATACCATTCCCATTGTTTCCCAAATCGATTGTACCCGTAACATCCAGACCGATGAAATTACCTTGAATGATATTTCCATTGTTGAAGATTAAATTAATCCCGTTCTGAGCAAAGCGATTGATAACCAAACCTCGCACTGTACTATTTCCAGAATTAATATTCAGTCCATTAGCATTGCCTGCAGTACTCCCATCTAATTCAATCATTGGAGTGTCTAAGAAATCAGGTTCTGTGGTTCCATCTATGACGATGGGGTCCGTGATGGTCGGTAAGGCCGAAAAAAGTTGGATAGTATGCGGACCTGAACCAGGTATATCAAATTTGATCGTATCTAATCCAGGATTCAGGTTGGCTTCAATGATATACTGTCTCAAAGAACCTGGGCCATTGTCATCGGTGTTGGTGACAATATATCCAGGAGGAATTATTTCCACGCCACCGTTGATTATTGAATCTGGTACGCCAGCATTATCAAAAAGGATTGAATTGATGGCGATGGGAACAAAGCCAGGCTCAGCGTCATCAGGGATATGGAATGCCAGCTGGAATAGCTGTCCCTCCCCGTAAATTTCATTTGCTCCTGCAAAGGCGAGGTGTAGCAAACTGTCCGTCTCGTTCACCTGGTATGACCAGCCAGCAAGCCCCATCAGACCATCACTCAAAATAATGTCCAGAAACTCCAATTCACCCTGGAAGCCGTTGATGCTCATCTCCACCGAGCTATAACTGGAGTCTGGAGGAAACTCAACTGACAGAGGCAAGACGATATTCTGATCAGGATATCCAACAACCTCAGAAACAGTGAACGAGTTTGGATTTGCAGTTTCAGTAAAGTTATAAGTAACGGTCTCATCACCCAGTAAATTTGGGTAGGAATCGGCAGACCAGTTCACGGTCTCTTCAGTGAGAAACATGATGGTTAGACTCTCTGAGAGCTCACCCAGGGCGGCTAAGGGGATGGCAATTTCATACGAAATACCATCAGGACTGGCTGCTGTTTCACAACCGTAATAGGTGTCCTCCCAATCTGCTTCACCCCCATGAGGGCCGACAAACCGCACAATTCCAAGACTATCTTGAGTGGGGCTAGGCCACGCCATCCCGTTCCAGGTATTCGGCCAGGTAACACCGGCAAAATAGTCGACACCTGTCATCCACCAATCCCAGGTAAGCCCAGTGCTAACATTGTTGTCAGTATCAAAACCAATTTGGATCATGGAATTATCAGCTGCCAAATCGGAAATATTGCCATCCGGATTGATATCAATTCGAACAAACAAGCTGTCCTGATTCTGGGTAATATAGATGTCCTCCATATCACCTGAGGCATGGAGAAAATCTCCCACATATTCTTCTGGATTGGGTGCCACGTCAAATTGTGCAACACCGTCCCAATCAGAAATATCCCCATCGATAATTATTTGTGCTTTTAAGCTATTCGCACATATCCCAAACACAGTTATTAATCCCAGTGTGATAACACTTTTTATCCAGCTCATTTTTTCCCTCCAAAAATGTTTTACTTTACGATCTATTTGAGTTTTCATCATCTCACTCTATCGTAAGTAAAGCATCTTGATCGTTTCACTATAGTCCCCTGCCTGCAGATGACATAAATAGACTCCTGCTGAGACTGGATATCCTGAATCACTGGTGCCATTCCACCTGATTGCGTACCGGCCTTGAGATTGACGCCTCTGAACCAGAGTATGCACCAATCGACCTTTTAAATCGAATATGTGGAGGCTTACCTCTCCCTCGACTGGTAAATCATAGCTAATAGATGTAAGTGGATTGAAGGGGTTGGGATAATTTGGCAACAAGTCGTAACTGACGGGCATCTCACTTAGTTCCAGATTCAACATTGAGTAGTTTAACTCTACCAGGGCAACATCCTCTTGGAGGTCTTCTTCATTGAAACGGAGCTTGCTCAGCGAAATATTCGTATGCTCCTCATTGAATTGATCGGAAACCTGAAATTGCATGATAGCCAAAACATCAGATAAGCCAGGTTCTACTTCACCAGCACCAGCGAATCTTAGAAAGCCATTCTGACTATTCCATTCAGTGACTACGCCATCAGCGAGTTCAGTCCATTCGATTGAAACAAGATTAAGGTGTTGAACATCATAATCTATCTGCCCCTGGAATGAGTAGATATTGTACGGATTCTGTAGTAGTAGTGGCACTTCAACCATGGCACCAGGCATAAGCATTGCTGATTCCATGGACATACCCCCGCTGGCAAATTGCAGATCGGGTCCTGGTATGAATGGTAGCCCATCGATGAGTCCAACCACATATTGCAGGATAAGTGTTGCATCGAACGCTGATACAGTGCCGTCCAAACTCACATCAGAATTCAGCAACTGCTGGGGTTCGAGTTCGATTAAATCAACCAGATATTTCAATATCTGAGATGCATCAAAAGCACGGACATCCATATTCAGGTCCACATCTCCGAAAAATGCGCTTTCCAGAATCTGAAGACCCCCATCCACCATGACCGGATCTGCATCCCCGTTGTTGAACAGGGCAGTGTCAATAGTGACTGGTACAAACACGTTTTCAAGTGTATCCGGCACATAAAATTCCAACCAGAATAGCGTCCCTGCCCCTCTCACACCATTGTCACTGGTACCGAGGGTTATTATGAGTGTATCTGTTTCATTGTATTCAATGGACCAGTTTGCATCTTGGAGCATTCCGCCTTCTGTGATAATACCTGTAAATTCCAAATGATCCTGGAAACCTCCCAGACCAATGACAGCTGTATCACAATTGAAATCGAAGGGGAAAGCAACATTCACAGGGAGAGTTATTGTGTAATCTGGAGCTGCATAAGCCAAAGGAATCTCAAGATGTACCGAATCGGGACCTGTACCAGTTAGATTCCACACAGTAATGCTGTTGTATCCGTAATCTGCCACATACATGGTTCTACCATCTGCGCTCCAGGCAGCACCACGTCCATTATAGACACCACCTGTTGCATAATCTCCCTCAGGGATGCCAAATGAGTCCAATTCTTCACCAGAAACTCGGTCATAAATATACCACCTGGAATGATGCACGTCGTCATAGGTGAAGGCAAATTCAGAACTGGCAGCATACAATTGATCTTCAAACGGATTCAGACTCACATCCTCAGCCCACATGGGCTGAAACCAGCTGGCATCGTCCATCCACCAACCACCGATTGTGTCTACAGGTTCATAGGGTAACACACCTGGAAGGGGACTGTAAAAATGTCTTATCCCAACGCCATTCCAGACACTTCCCAGATAGAGATCCCGTCCGTCACCAGTAATGGCAATGGCACGATTGTAGCCACCTGAATTATCATCAAGTGCATTGGCTATCTCAGTGAGGTCTGAATCTAGAATTTTAACAGGATTGCCATGAGCTACAGTGCTGATATAGATGCGACCAGAATTATCTACTGCTGGTTTGGTCAAACCACCGGTAACCTCAGGAAAATCATATACTGCAATGCCTTCCCCTGTTTGATAATTGATCTTATACAGCTTCCCTGAAACAGAATACAGGATATGACCATCAGAACCTGTCGCCATTCCTCGGCAACCGCTGGTCAATGTATCTGTTAGTCCTTCGATTGTTAAGGTATAGACAGGTGAAAATGGTAGTGGATCTCCCTGTGGGGTCATGGCGAATATGGGTAAGATGTATACTTCCTCACCATTCACATCAAGGGTGTCATAGGCCCAGGCACCGCCACTGGCATACATCCCATACCAGATGTTTCCATCTGGATCAAGAGTAACACCGTGCATGCCACAGCTATTTGAGACATCAAGATCAATTCTATCCAACACGTGACTGAATTCCCACTCAGCACAGAGCGTATTGATCATCAAGATGATGCCAATGATTACCAGGCGAGTTTTAGTCATTGTAGCCCCCTTCTTTTAGTCCTGAATATGCTTAATCTATATGATGAAATCCTTTTTTTGAGAAAGATCATCCATCTACACCAAGGCTACGACGGATAAATTTTTACTTCAAGAATACCATCTTAATGGTCTTGGTGTATTTCCCTGCTTCTAGTCGACAGAGATAAACACCCGTGCTTACCGGTTCACCTCTCATGTTGGTGCCAGACCATTCATAATTGACCCAGCCAGCTGGTTGACTACTCTCTGAATAGCTACGAACTACTCGACCAGTGAGGTCATATATCACCATTGTGACATCTGACATTTCCGGCAATCCATAGCGAATCGTCGTGCTTGGGTTAAATGGGTTTGGATAGTTCTGCTCCAGTGTGAATTCAGTAGGCAGTGCCTCAAAGGCAGCCACACCAACATAAGTTGTTACCTGTGTTGTTTGAGAAAATTCAGAAGTGTTTCCCAGTGCGTCAGTTGCTGTGGCAACCAGGTAGTCACCCATTTCCAGACCATAATTAATCACGGGACCTAAATGGATCGTCTTTAATCCTAGCTCATGATTAGCTATTGTGTAATGATTAGAATACAGAAATAATTGACCCTCTCCATCTTCATCTGATAGAAAAAACTCAACTTTGATTGGATATTCTGAATGCTCTACATCAGAATCGACCAGATATTGAATCAGCAGGTCACCACCATCATCGACTCCCACATTCAGGGATTCTGGGAAGTTTTGGAGATTATTGGGACCTTGATCTGCATCTCCTGCATCATTCTCAGTGATTCCATCGGTGTAAGGGGATGAATTATTTATGCTGAGATCAATACCCAACTCACCATTCCCGTAGATAGAATTGCTTTGGATGAGGTTCTGTATTTCATCTTCGGAGTAGTTGATAACAACTCCTGCCCGTTCATTGTAAACAATGAGATTGCCAGATCCATCATCTGGACCACCTATGGAATTCCCCCAGGCATCACCAAAGATAGCCACTCCTGATCCATTATTGCCCAGGTCCGCTGTGCCAGTCAGATCACTACCAATAATATTGCCATGGACATAATTATTCACTGCTCCACCATAATATCCAATCCCAATACCCCCGTATCCATTAGCAGACATGACGTTTGCGGCTCCATCTCCACCTCCCCCAATGATCGAGTTGAGGGTTCCACCGGCCAGTCGTATTCCCCAGCGTACGTTGCCCAAAGCTTCAGTACCGGTGATGTCTGTGCCCAATAGGTTACCATAAACTTCATTCATGTTCCCATTCATGATGTAAAGACCACTCTGAGGATTGCCTGACATCAGATTGCCGGCTCCGGGTTGCGTACCACCAATAATATTGTGATCCGAGTCCTCCATAAAGACACCTGAAGCACCATTTCCCATTGCTATTGATCCAGAGATATCAGTACCAAAATAATTGCCCTTAATAAGGTTATAATCACTTGAAGTGATCCAAAGTCCAGCACTGAGGTTGCCTGAGATGACATTCCCTGCGCCAGGTTCTGAGCCACCAACTAAAGTGCTTTCACAGTTATTCAACATCACACCAGATGCTCCATTTCCCTGCGCTAATGTCCCGGTGATATCAGTCCCAATTAGATTCCCCTGGATAATATTATTTAGTGGATCCACATCGTCTCGATTGATTGAAATTCCCATATCCAAATGGCCGGACACCACGTTACCAGCTCCTGGATTTGCCCCACCAATCAGATTATCAGATGCATCTCTGATATCGATGCCATCCCACTGATTACCCAAGCTGCTAGTCCCATCTGCATCAAGGCCAATAATATTCCCTTGAACTACATTCCCGAATGCTTCACTTCCATAAATTCTCAATCCAGTTCCCTGATTTCCTGATATCACATTTCTTGAGATTGCTGAGATTCCACCTACAATGTTATATGACGTGGAAACTCCAATACCACCCATCTCATTTCCTCGAGCTTCTGAGCCCGTGATGTCAATACCGATATAGTTCCCTTGAACCATATTTGAGCCACCCTCTAGAATGTTGATTCCGTAATCGATAAAGGAGTTGATCACAAATCCTTGGATAGTGATATTTCCACCTAAAAGTTGAAATGCTGGTTCATAAGTCGATACATTAGTGCCATCAATCTCAATGATAGGCGAACCAGAATAATCTGGTTCAGTAGTTGCATCGATTATTACGGGATCTGTGATTGCCTGGTATGCAGTAGATGGTTGAAAGGTATGCGGACCTACCCCTGCTATATCGAAAGCAATTTTGTCATAACCAGGTGAGGCATTAGATTCATTAATAGCAGCACGTAGGGTGCAATCCCCTGTGCCATCATCACAGATTCCATCTCCGGGATTGGCATCCATGGCATCACCTGTCGAGTTCACGGTGAAAACATTCTGTTTGTAAGCAGTCTCCAGCTTATAAAAACCACCGCCACCGTCAGCAACATGTAGTACCCCATCGTCAACATGGAGTCGCTGGGCATAACCACCCGTATTGAAATAGCCCACTTCCACTGGATTATAAGCGTCAGCGCAATCGATGATGCGGACACCATCCCAGGCACTCAGACCATATACATATCGTCCCGAACAGACAACATCCTGGCTGAGCCATCCAAGTCCAATGCCTGATGTTTCAAAAGGATTGGTGGGATCACTGATATCAATTATCCTTACCTGACCGGTGTATCTGTCCGCGATGTAGGCATATTTTCCTGATACATCAAGACGCCAGGCATAATCGAATATTTCTAACCCTGAAACAGTTTCCGGTGAAGTGGGATCGGCGATATCGATGATCCAGAAGCCACCTCCCCTATTCACAACATAGGCAAAGCGTCCTTGAATCTTGATATCAAAAGGAACCCAGGGCAGACCATCCAGGGTTCCCACCAATTCAGGATTTGAGGGATTACTGATATCCAGAATTTGAATATCAGGGTTACCACCGACAAAAAGTAGATGGCCAACCACATAGGAAGTCAAGGCAGATCCTTCATACCAGGTTGAGACGATCTGCGGGTTGGCTGGGTCACTAATATCTATGATATGTATATTGGGATCTTCTATGACATACAGATAATCCCCACTTCCGTTCAAGCTATTGGGATTGTCCATTTCGAGGAGTGCAATCATCTCGGGTTCCACGTCTTCACCCTGTGTGAATACCCCCACACCTAGACCCCTCAGGGTGACATAAGCGTGTGTGCTGGTTGTATATATATCCCGCGCATAACCACCACCGGGATTTTCATTCAACAGGATCGGGTTTAATCTATCGCTGATATCCAACAGCTTGAGACCCCAACTGGAAGAGGCCAGATAGAGACTATCCCCCAGGATGTGTATGGCATCAGCATATTCAACCGGAAACATACCCACTGAATCTGGTGCTGTCAGATCTGATATATCCAATATCTGAATACCTGACCATCTCTCTGCCACATAGGCAATGTTATCCACAATTTCTACCCAGTAGGCTTGATCTGGGGTCTGGAAATATCCCAATTCAATAGGGTTGGTTGGATCAGCCACATTGACTATTCTAATTCCATCTCCCATCTTAGGGAGGTAGGCAATGGTGTCTGCCACATGCACGGACCAAGCCCCATTTTCTGAGGGTGCATATCCCAATTGCACAGGAGCAGCTGGATCGCGGACATTAAGAATGTATAAACCCGATTTAGAAGCAGCATAGGCAATGGTATCAATAACCTGAGTATATTCGAATGCTGCGGTTTCTACGGGTAAAAAGGTACTAGCCAGGCTAGGCAGTAGTGGATTAGTGATATCAATAATCTGCAAACCCTCAGTATCATTTCCTAAATATGCATGATCCCCTGAGACTGAGAGATCCCAACATTGTCCCTCAAAATCCATTTGTGCAACAAGTGTCGGGTTAATGGGATCTGAAATATCGATGACCTTAAAGCCATCACTCCAATTAGCGATATAAGCATAATCTCCTGATACGGCGATACTGCTTACGATGCTCTCAGTGATACATTCACCTACGGCAGCCAGGGTATGAACATCCAGAATCTGGAAGACCGTACCATTGGCCGAGTATAAAAAATCACCCCTGGCCTGAATAAATGGACAATAGCCGTACGGATATCGACCCAACAGATCAACTCCGTCAGCATCATATTCAGCAAAGCCCATACTTAAGAAAAGCACGAGTACAATACTGACTCTCACAAAATACTTCAAACTGTTTCTGTTTTTGGAATACATAACTCCCCCTTTTGATAGGTTTTAAAATCAGCTCTGAATATCAGAAGGAATAATTACCGCTTGTAGATCAATTTGGTATGCCCCGAATCTAGCACAACTAGTGTCCTTTGGCAAATACTCCTGATATTCAGCAATAAAATAAGGTTCAGGATTGAAACTGACTAACACAGGTGGAACATTTCCTTGCACATATGGAACATTTCAAGTGATTCTTGGATGTTTTGAGGAATTTCGGATAGAAGCCTGGCAGGGCGAAAGCAGCCCCGGGTGTTATATTATATTTGGATGAAATTGCTGCAATAATGTTTATCATAAACCATGTCAACTCTGGAAATGATCCTCATCGCAATCGGTCTGGCTATGGATGCTTCAGCAGTTTCCATGACAGCGGCAGCAGCCGGTTTTGCCAACGACATCAGAGCCGTATTTCGTCTGGCTTTTCACTTTGGACTCTTTCAAGCCGTCATGCCATTCATTGGTTGGCTTTTAGGATCCACAGTGGTGGATTACATCAGCGTATGGGATCACTGGATTGCCTTCGCCCTGCTGGCAATAGTGGGTGGCAGAATGATTTATTCAGGAATTTTCCCCAATGAAAAGGAACTCACTATTGATCCGTCCAGAGGTTGGGTATTGATCACTCTCAGTCTCGCCACCAGTATTGATGCCCTGGCTGCCGGTCTGAGTTTTTCTGTTCTCAACGTGAGTATCTGGCTGCCCTGTCTGCTCATTGGATTAATAACCCTGATCCTCTCTGCACTTTCCACATGGATTGGAAAGCTGGTGGGACCGTGGTTGGGTCAACGGGTTGAAATCCTGGGTGGTTTTATTTTGCTGGGAATAGGACTGAGGATATTGGTAACTCACCTGAGCTAAGCAGAATGGGAAACCAACTATAAATGCCAAGCGGTTCTGTTATTTGATCAGTACCATTTTAATTGTTCTTGAAAGATCCCCCGCTATCACACTACAGAAATAGATACCTGCACTAACTCGTTCCCCCTGGGCATTCTTGCCATCCCAAATGAAAGTGCCCCACCCTGCGGGGTGTTCACTCCCTGAATAGCTTCTCATCTTCTTGCCATTCATATCATAGATAGCGAGCTGGACATCTGACATATGTGGCAAACTATATTGAATCGTTGTGCTGGGATTGAAGGGATTTGGAAAGCTATTCAACACTAAATATTGTGTTGGAACAAGGGGTTCTTTATCTGACTCAATACCAACCAGGAATTCCCCATATTCAATTCCATCTATATTTGCATAGATCAACTGACTGGTATCTCCCGAAGTGAATGGATCACGTTTGTAGGATAGACCCACGGTTGAGCTGAGACGAAATATTAGTGACTCTTCCTCACCCCAATAGTGGTCAAGGGCATGATCATCGTCTCCCCAATTGCCTGTGGGAGCGTGAGGATTGAAGACCTTGAAATAGAGAGAATCGAGGTGTGGGACAGGTTGATGGTCATAGCGTGGTCGATTAAGATCATACAGTAAAACTTCAAACCCCTCCGGTTCCTCATCTGAAATGGCATACCTGTAAACTTTCAAGAATGTAGTATCAATCCGCACATATTCAGATTGAGCAGTGTAATTGTTAATTATTTCAAAATAAATTTTTCCATTGGCCATCTCTAGAGCATCCATGACCTGGAGAAATTCTGTATGCTCAAGCTCCGGTCCAGTTGCTTCCAGAGGTGTGACCTGGTATTGCCAGCTATTGCCTATACGGAGAGGGAAATACGATAAACATTCCTGAGTATATAGTGAATCCCTGAGCAGTTCAAAGCCAGGTGGAAGCCGATGACGGAGGTTTTCATCATAATGATAGTCGCGATTATATCCGACCCCGGGAGTGACGGCATAGGGGCCTGGGTTATTCCGCTTCATAAGTCCTCGCTTATGCTGGGCCAGGGATCCAAAAAGCATGATATCACCTCTAAGGTCTGCTGTTCCGGTAGGTTGGTGAAAGGGAGTGACCCCACGCCCATCTCCCGTGGAATTTGCAGGTAGTGGATGTGGCTGCCAGTAATCGGTTAATGAGTTTTGCCAGTATTGCGCTATGAAGGATGAACGCAATGCTATCAATGAAGCATTAATCCGTATATCAGATCCAGTGGCACTGTTGCGAGCACCATTGGCTGCTGTATTGGCCACGATGATATTCGCCCCTGAGATCAAGCCAAGCCGATTGGGGTTTCCAGCAAGTATATATCCATTGGCATAAGAACCTTCATAAACAATATCGTTCACAAGCCAGATGTTATTATACACATAATCTATAGTCATGTTATCATAGTGAGCTTTGTAAGGTGTCCGATAATCAGTAACTATAGTGAATCTACCTCTGATCCGGCCCTCGGTTGTGGTTCCTATGAGAACTGGACCTCCCCTGACGTAAATAATTCCAGAGTCTGCTACTACCTGAGTTGGTGGTAAATGATAATCTTCAGTGTTCGTTGGTGGATAAAAGTCGAAGTGGTGGAAACCATCAGTGGTACAAGTATCCCAACCAACTTCATGGTTATGGTACTTGATAAAGGTGGCATGGAATGATTCATCATCCTGTCCCTCAGTGGTATAGGGTGGTATGATATACTCCCACTGACTGATGGTAAACATCCCGTAATCAAATTGGATTTTCGTCATCATCAAGGTGTCTCGCAGCGAAGCGTCGGATCGATTTACTTTCAAATCGGCTGGATAAACGAAGGTTGCAGTCTGCTTCAGAGCATTGATTGAAGCGACTGAAGGCAATTCAATAACATCCACTGAATCGCGGAAAATGTCCCCAAAGATATCCGAGGCACAGCTGGCCATATCGATAGACCCTGCAGTCTCAACATAATCACCAAAATGAGGACAGCCCCATGACGAAACAAGCATATCCCCATTGGAGTGCACTGGGCCATCAAATTGATCATGTTGGGAATAAGTTGCTGTGTGCCCAGCAAGTAAGCCACCAGTCTGGGACTGATCCACGAAATATTGATAGTCGGTAAATAACCAACCCTGGGCTGGCAGGACAATGGGAAATAGACAGAGACTCATTCCAATGACTGCAAAACCTAATTGTTGAAATGAACAGAGAATATTGTGTAATATTTGTTTCAAGATCCCACCCCTAACTGCACAGAAAACCTTCACTAAGAAACTAAGCGGCAGGATTAATTTTATTAGTCCAATTTTATAACAAATTATACGACCTCAACTTAATAATTGAATAACTTGATGAATTTAAGGGGCTTTTTGGGCTCAAGTCGGGTTTCCTTATTGCAGCTTCATTTTTATTCTACTTGCCCCCACTCCTTACACGATTCTTCATTTATAACTTGTTGATAAAAAATCGTCTACAGATAAATTATCTGGCACTAGTTAAGTAAACGAAATTGCTATTATTTTTCAGATTTCCATGAAACTCATTAATTCCGCATTCCTCAGTCGATATGTAAACGTACTGTGCTGTGTCCTTCTCATAGGTCTAATCCAAGGCTCGTGCACATACTACTTTCCTTCAGATTCCAATCCCACTAAAGGTACCAGTACTCAAAACTGGTTTCAAGATGAAGCCCTCCAAAAACTGTTGGACCTGCGTACAAATTCCCATGAATCCAATGAGAATGGAGTTCGCCTTTTGGTTAATGGTGTAAATAGTTTTGCGCGGAGATATGAAAATATTCGCACAGCACAATTTATTTATGTCAAAACTTTCTTGTTTACTGATGATGAAGAAGGACGTCGTATGGCGGCAGTATTAGCAGGACGCGCTCAAGCGGGAGTTCCTGTTGTCCTTCAATATGATGTGAAGGGCTCCATTGAATCACCCCAGGTTATTGCGGAAATGCTAAACCAAGCCAATGCCTTAAATCCCCTGGGAGAAAAGAGAATCATCAGGGAAATGAGGGAAGCAGGCGTAATAATTGTACCCACCAATTCACCCAGCCGCCCTTATGAACTCATTGAATGGTCAGAGAATATTCAGAGATTATTTCAAGATCCCGTAGCGGCATTAAAACGTTCTGGAGAATCACTTATCCTCCATGACTACTGCGATCATGAAAAATATTTCATCACAGGTCATCCGGATGGTGAAATTCGTGCCATTATTGGTGGGATGAATATCGCCAGTGAATATGCATTGGGCGGTATTCCTACTCTGACGGATAGCATAAGTGGTAAATCAGGCTGGCATGATGTGGATGTTGAAATTCAAGGACTAGCCGCCAAGGAGATCTACAAAGAATTTCTAAGAGATATGATCGTACACACTGGGCAGGAGTTGCCGTCGATGATAAACGAGACTGAAGTGAAGTTCAGCAAGCCGCTTGACACCTTTCAGGATAGTGCCCAGGTCAGATTAGTCGTACATCATCCCTTGACTCAGAGGACTCGTTATGTTGAGGAATGTTATTATATACTATTAAAATCAACTCCGCCTGATGAACCCATATTCATCGCCACAGCTTATTTTGCTCCATCCAGAAGAATAAGAGAAGCTATCATTGAACACGCGAACCAGGGCGGTATGGTTACGGTACTTACGAATTCGATTGAATCAAACAATCACCCCATACTTTCTGTGGCTGCCAATTATGCAGCACTCCAAATAATGAATAAAACTGAAAATTTCCGTCTCTATGAATGGGCACCGCGACCTGAGGCAGGTGAAGCGACCATGCACCAGAAGGTTGCATCCTTTGGACATCATGGTCCTGTTATCGTCGGCTCTTTTAATTTGGACGCACAGAGTGCCATCCATAATACTGAATCTATTGTGCTCATTGATGAGCCCACTTTCAGGAAAAATTTTGACGAACTCGCTGAAAAGTACCTCAGTCCTTCTTATTCAAAACGAAAACTTAAATATCATCTCGATACTCAGCCGATTCTGAAACAGATACATTCCTTCTTAACCCATGAATTTGCCTGGTATTGGTTATAATTTGACAATAATAAGTTCATCCAGACTAAGATCTCGGGCATCGGATATATCCTAAACCCATAATCTATAGCGCATTGTGCTCCTGCAACAAATCATGCATAAATTTTGCATTTTGGTCTCATCAAATACTAAAGTACTTGTCCAAAAACCTGTCGGTGATACACTATATGCTATCTATGAATAGTCCATTTACCACTATTGCTCACACCCCGCCCTTCGGCTTGCTCTTGAAATTTCTACTGATTCTGAGTTTGAGCTCTTCCTTGTGGGCACAAGACATCCAGATCAATGAGTTCCTTGCCTCAAATGTGAGAGATTTCCCCGAAATGTATGATTTTGGAGACTACAATGACTGGATAGAACTTCATAATCCCAATGAAACCAGTCAGTCGCTGGATGGCTACTTTTTATCAGACAATTTGAATAACCCATTAAAATGGAGATTTCCCCAGGGGACATCAATCCCATCAAATGGGTATTTACTGGTCTGGGCAGATGATTTTGATGATGGACCTGGTAATGTGTATACTCGTGAAAGCTGGCCTTACGACGATTTTACCACCCGCCACTATCACACAAATTTCAAACTGAGCAAATCAGGTGAAGAGGTGGTTTTAGCACAGGCAGACATCTCGTCTACCACTACCCTCATTACCACCGGATCATTCTGGAAATATCTGGATGATGGTTCATATCTCGGGTCATCCTGGATTGAGAATAATTACGATGATGCCAGTTGGGCTGAGGGTCAGGCTGAACTGGGTTATGGAGATGGGGATGAAACCACTGTCGTAAACTATGGTGATGATAGTAATCAGAAGCATATCACAACCTATTTTCGAAAAATCTTTTCTGTATCTGATCCGAACTCTGTGAATGACCTGATCGCCCGCCTAAAGCGTGATGATGGTGCGGTTGTCTATCTGAATGGAAATGAGGTCATCAGATCGAATATATCAAGTGGAGACATCACCGCCGAAACCGTCGCCAGCACCGCAGTGAGTTCTGATGAAGAAGATGCATTTTATGAATATACCATTCCCTCAAATGACCTGGTTGCAGGAGAAAACTGTGTAGCAGTAGAAATCCATCAGATAAGTGAAACCAGCTCTGACATTAGCTTTGATTTTGAGCTTGTGGGTATCAACTATTCTGATGCCATCATTATTGACTATGTAGCTTACGACCAGCAAGTGACCGATGTTTCATTTGGTCGCCCCGCTGGAGAACTAGTTTGGCAATTCTTTGGAGAACCCACTCCTGATCAGCCTAATACAGGAATTCCTAATCAGAGTTCAGATATGGCGACTGAGGTATTCAGCTCCCTGCCTGGGGGATTTTATGCATCCCAGACAGATGTGGAGATAGTGACCAACTCCAACCTGGCTCAGATTCGATACACTACAGATGGATCCAGACCTGGAAGCACAAGTTCACTGTTTTCAGGAGCCATCGTCATTGACAGCACCACTATTCTCAAAGCCAGAGCTTTCGAGACTGGATTTCTGCCTGGTCCCATCATGATTGCGACTTACTTCATTGGTGAAGACAATTCGCTGCCAACTGTCTCGCTCATCGCAGAGCCCCCAACGCTATGGGATATCAATATTGGCATTTATGAGAACGAGTACAAACAACGAGAGATTCCCGTCTCCATCCACTATTTCGACAGAGATGCCAGCCCTGGATTCAGTATTGATGCTGGTGCGAGATTGGGAGGTCTGAATATTTGGACCAAGCCACAAAAGCCTTTCACCATCTATACACGCAATAGATTTGGAGAGGACTTAATCCCCTATCAGCTATTTAAAAGCAAGCCCATCACTGACTTTTCCAGGATTGTATTCAGAAATGGCGGTGACGACTGGGAAGAAACGCTTCTACGAGATCCCATGACTGGCAGTCTGGTGCAAGGCATGA
Organism: Fidelibacterota bacterium; assembly: GCA_013202495.1. Lineage (GTDB taxonomy): Bacteria > Fidelibacterota > UBA8477 > UBA8477 > JABMPR01 > JABMPR01. The sequence goes on from JABMQQ010000047.1 coordinate 21,327, forward strand.
TGGTTTGTGGCTATATGGCCTACCAACCCACTGCTCTTTTTTTGAATGGCGATTATTGGGGTATTTACAATATCCGCGAAAAGTACAACACCCGCTATTTCTTCGAGAATTTCGGAGTCGATCCCGATAACATCGATCACCTCGAATATGGAGCCACTCAAGCGGGGACACGATTACTCACTATTGAAGGTGACCAGCTCACCTACAATGACTTCATCTCTTTTGTACAAAATGGCGATCTTGACCAGGCTGCAGTTTACTCTGAATTGTCAGACCGAATGAATATTGATGGGTTTATCGATCATGTCGTCATGACTTTATACTGTGCCAACACCAGTTGGGGCCACAATCGTGAATGGTGGCGTCCCAAAACTGATGATGGAAAGTGGCAATGGCTCATCGTTGATGTGGATCGTGGTTTTAATCCCTCCAACGTCAACACCAATCTTCTGGACAATCTTCTGGAGGACTATCTCCTGTTTCAATATCTCATGGGGAGTGACCGGTTTCAAAACCGTTTTCTCCAGCGAGCTGCCGCTCATTTTAATAACACTTTTCAGGCTCAGCGAATCGAATTTATTGTAGATAGTCTGAGTAATACTATCCGTGATGAAATGCCTCGTCATATTGACAGATGGGGATCCCAGGGCGGCATTTCATCTATGACATCCTGGGAAAATGAGTTGGATGCTATCAAGACCTTTGCTCAGAATCGATCGGCAAATCTGTACACTCATTTCAATAACGAATTGGGTCTCGATGGTACGATTGAAATCAACACAGCAACCTATCCATCTGAGGGTGGACATATCCTGATAAATGGTGTCCCTCAATTGTCTGAAAATCATACTGGGACATACTTCAAAAATCGTCCAGTCCATTTTACTGCCATACCTGTACAAGGATGGGAAGTGGTTGGGTGGTCTGGCATGTCAGATTCTGCTCAATTCAGCTATGATGGTTCGGCAGACACCAGTTTTATCGCGCTTTTCCAACCCAGTTCTGGCACCATTCTCCCCCCGCATATTTCAGCGGACACCACGCTAACAAGTGGACATACCTACTATGTTTCAGGAAATTTGCATGTTCCAAACGGACTTACTCTGACTATTGAGGCCGGCGTGGAGATTTTTATGCCAACTCAGGGTCATATCATCATTGATGGTCTGCTCATTGTAAATGGAACTGCTAACGCTCCTGTATTGATAGGCTCCAATAATGAGATTGATGATGAGCCATGGGGCGGAATCTCCTTCTCAAGTGAGACAGATACATCAAGAATTTCACATCTCTCCCTTTCAGGTGCTTCCAAGGGTGTTGATCCCATCATTCACCGCGGAGCTATTTCTGGATATAATTCCAATCTGATTATCGATCATCTTGATATTCGGGATGTGTTATTCCCCGTATTTATACAAGGTGGCTCAATCAAACTGCTCAATAGCTCGTTACGCTGTGACTTCGTATCTGACTACATCAATGTTAAACGGGGAGAGGTCCTCATTGACAACTGCAGCTTTTATGGTTCTCAGGCTCCTGACACTGATGGTATCGACCTGGATGGGGTGATGGAAGGCATAGTGTCCAATAACCGCCTCTATAACTTTTCTGGGGCAAATTCAGACGGGATTGATATTGGCGAACAATCCATTGGCGTGCTTTTAAAGAATAATCTTATTTATCATTCATCTGATAAGGGAATTTCCATTGGTCAGGAATCCAATGTTCTCATTTTAAATAATTTGATTGTGGGCTGCGAGCGAGGTGTTGCTATCAAGGATAACTCTGCGGCTCTTATGGCAAACAACACGTATGTAAATAATGAATATAGCGTGGCCTGCTATGAGAAAAACGTCGGTAATGGTGGTGGCTTTGCAGCTGAAAGGAACAGCATCTTCGCCAACAGTTTAATTTCTGATCTTTTTATCGATGAAACCTCTGATATTCAGGTTGATTATTGTCTGTCTGAAACTGAAATGCTAAACGGTCCTGGTAATCAACTCTCCGATCCACTCTTTCTTAATCCTTCGCAGTACAATTTTCAGCTTGATCCAGACTCCCCCTGTATCGATGCAGGTCATCCAAATGGTCCACTCGATGAGGATGGTAGCCCCCGCGATATTGGGGCATACTATACATATAGCCCTGATCATTATCCTTTCCCCATACCTGGTCATCTCGTTTCCTTACTGAGGATCAATGAATTTCTTGCCAGTAATGATGCCAGTAACAGTGACGAAGCTGGGGAGTTCGATGACTGGCTTGAATTGTTCAATCCAACTGATTCGATGCTGGATCTGACGAATCTTTATTTAACCGACAATCCTGATAATATGACCAAGTGGCAATTCCCTGAGGAATCCTCAATAATTGAACCTGGTGGCTATCTCCTGATCTGGTGTGATGAGGATGGTTCACAGGGACCCTTGCATGCGAATTTTAAGCTAAGTGGTTCCGGGGAGTTTATCGGTCTCGTTGACGCCAACGGATTAACGGTTATTGATTCATTGAGCTTTGGACCTCAGACAACTGATGTTTCATTTGGACGAGTTTTGGATGGAAGCGATATATGGGATACCATGACTCCAACACCAGCCAGCACGAATAACGTCCTTGGCACTTTCCCCAGCACCAACATTCCAGATCATTTTGCACTACACCAAAATTTTCCCAACCCGTTTAACCCCGATACAGAAATTGACTATGCAATACCCCGGGATGCCCACGTCCGTCTCGTCATCTATGACCTCAGGGGTCGCCTGGTTAGCACCCTGGTAGATGAATATCAAACTGCCGGGTATAAAAGATCTGAGTGGAACGCGTCAAATGATAAAGGTCGCAACGCTGCTGCGGGGATATATATCTATTCACTCCAGGTAGAAAATTTTAGGGCGACCAAAAAGTTCGTATTGCTGAAGTGATTACACAGTGAGTTAGATTTAATCTCAATTTGAAATTTGATTACAAAGGGGAATAAAATGAGATCCATCAACCCTAGCTCTGGAGAATTCATCAAGGAGTATCTCACCCATTCTAACGATGAGGCTACCGCGATCATCTCTCAAACCCAGGATGCATGGAGCAATTGGAAGCAATCTGGATTTCAGGAACGTTCTGCACTCATGCTGCGTGCTGCCGCTATTCTGAGAGAGGATAAAGAAGCGCTGGCACTGCTCATGAGCCTGGAAATGGGGAAAGTCATTCATGAAGCACGTGCCGAAATCGAAAAGTGCGCCTGGGTCTGTGAATTTTATGCTGAAAAGGCTGAATCCTTCCTGGCTGATGAGATGGTGGAGACAAATGCTTCAAGAAGCTTTGTAAGCTTTGCGCCCATTGGAATCGTTCTGGCAGTCATGCCCTGGAATTTCCCCTTCTGGCAGGTCTTCCGCTTTGCCGCACCTGCTTTAATGGCAGGGAATGCTGCCGTTCTCAAGCACGCCTCCAATGTTCCGGGCTGCGCATTGGCCATCGAAGAAATCTTTTTCAAAGCCGGTTTCCCAGCGAACCTTTTTAGAACTTTGATGATATCCGCCAGTCAAGTCGAGTCGGTGATTATGAATCCCCACATCCGTGCTGTAACCTTGACTGGTAGCGAAGCAGCAGGGATGCAGGTTGCATCAATTGCGGGCCGGGCATTAAAGAAAACCGTCCTGGAACTGGGTGGCTCAGATCCATACATCGTACTTGATGATGCGAATATTGAAAAATGTGTGGAAACAGCAGTCAATGCACGGATGATCAACAATGGTCAGAGCTGTATTGCTGCCAAACGATTTATAGTGGTTGAATCACGATTGGAGGAGTTTGAAGCCGGTAAGACTAAGATCATGTCCACCCTCACACCCGGTGACCCTCTCCTCCCTGGTACGCAGGTAGGACCGCTGGCCCGTGAAGATCTCCGTGACGAATTGCATGATCAGGTTAAAGCAAGTCTGTTTGCTGGCGCCAGACTCCTGCTGGGCGGAAAATCAATCTCAGGACCCGGTTACTTCTATGAACCTACAGTGGTAAGCGATGTTAGATCGGGTATGAGTCTGTATCACGAAGAAACCTTTGGTCCTGTTTCTGCTATCATCCCAGTGAAGGATGCCGATGAAGCAATAGAGGTAGCCAATGACTCCGACTTTGGTCTGGGAGGTTCGCTTTGGACCGATGATTTGGTGCTGGGTGAGCAGCTAGCCCGACAAATTGAGAGTGGAGCAGTCTTTGTTAACGGGATGACCGTTTCTGATCCTCGACTTCCCTTTGGAGGAATCAAACGCTCTGGATATGGTCGGGAGCTATCACATTTTGGTATCCGTGAGTTTACCAATATCAAATCGATCTGGATCGCCTAGCACCGTTTTATCGTCATTTTTATATTTTAAGTGTAATCAACAACTATCTGTGTATCAGGAATATATAGATATTCACCTCTACATATCGGCAAATTAGTTGAAAAGAACTCATTGACGATTTCAAGCCTCTCGCTGTGAAAGGTTGCGGGTTTATATGAGATTTTCAAACGGTCCTAGAATGAAAATGATTACCCGCTTGCTTCGTGAGATTTTAACTATTAAATGTAAGACTTATATTGATTCCACTCAATGAAGCGGTACACCCATTTTTGGATATCAAAATTGATAGCTCGGCATTGACATATTGAGAAATTACCATTTCACTTATCGTAAGCTGCTCGAACCAGATACTTATAACACCAGGAGGTTATAATTTCCACTACTGAGATAACTTCAAAAATCAGAGATTTCGGGGACTCAACCGAATACAAACGCGATCTCGGACTCATCGAAGCTGTTTCAATTGTCATCAGCAGAATCATTGGATCAGGAATTTTTAGAACACCTGCACCTATCATGGCTCTGGTTGGCTGTACTTCCTTATTTGGCCTCGTTTGGGTCTTAGGTGGCGTCGTCACAATATTTGGGGCCGTTGTCTATGCAGAATTAGCTGCCATGATGCCCCGTTCTGGTGGTCCATATGTATATTTGAAAATGGCCTACCACCCCTTTTGGGCCTTTCTCCGAGGCTGGGCTATGTTTTTTGTCTCAGAGACGGCTTCTATTGCGGCTGTGGCCCTCATTTTTGGTGAATATCTCAAAGCGCTTTGGATCATTGCCTTTGGGGAGGCTTTTGGGCAGATCGCTCTCTATTTGATTGCTCTCACAACCATCTGGTTACTCACCATTGTTAATCTATTTGGAGTTTCGCTTAGCGGAAAAATCCAAAACTTTTTTGGCGCCGTCAAGGTGGTGGCAGTGGGTGGCATCATCGGTGCCAGTTTTACCAGTTGGTCTACCGGTTCATTTTCAAATTTTATGAATCCCCTTCTGCCAGAAGCCTTTAATGGTTCCACATTTCTGGCTGTTGGCGCTGCATTACGATACGCTTTCTTTGCATTCAGTGGGTGGGAAGGCGCGACCTACATTGCTGAAGAAGTAAAGAATCCTCGCCGCAATCTCCCCCTCTCACTCTTTATCGGAATTGCCGGTGTCATGGTTTTATATATGGGGGCCAATTCAGCTTATTTGTACCAATTGACACCTGCACAAATTGCAGATTCCAAATGGGTAGCTACTGAAGCCATGAAAGTTGCCCTGGGAGCCACGGGTGGAATCCTCATTTCAGTGGCGGTGATGTTCAATACCTTTGGCAATGTGAGCACACAGATTCTCTGTAAGGCTCGCGCCTGGCATGCCATGGCCCGGGATGGCATGTTTTTCAAAAAGTTTGCAGTTCTGAGTAAAAAGCATAAAACTCCAAACAATGCACTCATAGGGCAAGGTCTCTGGGCGACTGTGCTGTTAACATTTGCCGTCAGTGTGGCCAACTCATATGAATCGATTATTGACTTTTTCTCAGCTACATCAACCGTGTTTAATCTCATGGTGTTTGCAGCGATTTTTGTTTTACGGAAGAAGTATCCTGATGTTTCAAGACCCTATAAAGCCTGGCTATACCCCTGGAGTTTGATCATTGTATTTGTGATTTATGCGACATTTTTTGTGATTACATTGATGACGACTCTGATTCCATCGCTTATTGGTCTTGGTTTAACCAGTCTGGGATCGATTTACTATTATTTTTATATCCATAAACCTGGAATCCGGGTGAAGTAAGGTGAAATATTAAAATTGACTAATAAATCAACACATGTCCATCAACAGCTTGCCACACTTCTAAATACGACGCACTCGCTTGGAGTATTTGTAGAACAAGCATTGGCCACATTGCTACAGGGTAAAAAGCTCAGCAATTATTACCTAGCCATACATGATATTGAGTCCCATATCTTATCCTTCCCATATACTCACGGTAAGAGTGAGTTTGAACAAGCCTGTGCACTGCACAGTGTGAATTCACCCCTCAAGGTCGTGATCCAAAAACAGCAAGCTCTCACAGTAAGAACCGACGAATACCTCAGAAGTTGTGATGATATCTCAAGTATTACTGATCCGCCATCACTTTGGGTCGGTCTCCCCCTGGTAAAGGGTTCTGATGTGTTTGCAGTGCTTGTTTTTACCGCCTCTAGTGATTCACAGCTTAGCGAATTAGAGACAACCGGCCCATTCCTGGAATCAATTCCAGAACTACTCTCTCCCTATCTTGTGACTAAAATCAGAATGGACAGTCTCGAGGAGAGCGAGCAACGGTTTAGAAGATTTGTGGAAACCTCCATTGATATAACCTTTCAGGTTAATGGTGATGGAATTATAGACTATGTGAGCTCTAACATCGAAGCCAGATTTGGAATAGATTCTCAAACTCTCATTGGTAGAAACATCAGCACGATCACCTCAAAGAATCAAGGTCACAAGCTAAAAGAAGGGCTAAGGACCATCTCTGAAGGTAAAACGATTAGAAATCTGACCATCAATATCCAGAGAAGCGCAGGTGAGATCATCCCCATGGAGGTGAGTGCCAGACCCATAATAGTGGGTGATAAAATTATTGGCGCCCAGGGTACAGTACGAGACATTACCGAGCGGAATCGGGCTCAGCAAGAGATAGAGCGTCTGGCTTTTTTCCCACTCGCCAATCCCATGCCTGTAGTGGAAGTAGATTTAGATGGTGTTCCCGGATATATAAATCCAGCTGGGATTCAACTCCTGGACAGGATGGATCTGGATAGGTCTCAGGTTTCTCAAATTCTCCCCAAGACATTTAAAACAGATATCACAGCAGCGCGGTCGGATCAGGGTCAAATACCATCACGGGAAGTTTCTCTGGAAGGCATGCATTTGCTCTGGTCAGCCTTTTTCCTCCAAAACCAGAACCTTTTACACTACTATGCTACTGATATCACCAACTTAAAAAAAACTGAGATAGAGCTCATCTCAGCCAAGGAACGAGCCTTGAAGAATGAGGAGGTAAAAACGCTCTTCCTCGCCAATATGAGTCATGAAATCCGCACGCCTTTAAATTCAATTCTTGGGTTTACTGAGCTTATTGAAGAAGAAGTGAAAGATAAGTTTGATGAGCATCTCGAAGCCTATTTTGAAACTATCTATATGAGTGGCAAAAGGCTGTGGCAGACAGTTCATCACATCCTTGATATCTCCCAGATTGAAACTGGTACCTTTGAATTAAAAACTGAAAGCATTGATCTGAGTAAAATTGTTAAGGATCTGGGTGCATCCTTTAATTCAGTGGCTAAAGCAAAGGACCTGGAACTCAAAATCAACGTCCCGGCAATGGATATACATATTATATCAGATGAATATTGTGCGACTCAGGCCATATCCAATCTCATCGACAATGCGATTAAGTACACAAATTCAGGGTACATCAGCCTTGATATTGAGGTTGTTGAAGACGCCGTTAAGATCACCATTAAAGACACAGGTATTGGTATGTCCAAGGAATACCAGGACATGGTGTTCGATGTCTTTTCACAAGAAAGCACAGGTTATACTAAAAACTTTCAAGGTATGGGTCTTGGATTGGCCCTGGCTCACAGATATCTCAGTTTGATCAATGGCAATTTGCACTTTGAGAGTGAACAGGATGTCGGCAGCAAGTTTACTATACACTTCCCTGGTAGCGCTGAGCCTGCGAAGACCGATCAGATTGCAGAACCATTACAGGCTGAGCCAACTGCCAGACCGCTTGATGCTGCTCTGGATTCAAGGATAAATATTCTGGTGGTTGAGGATGATCCAAATTCTCAAAAATTGGCCAGTTTCACTCTGAGTAAAGACTATGATCTCCATTTCGCAGAGTCAGTTGCAGATTCCAAGAAAATGCTCGAGGCACATGATGTTCAAATGATACTCCTGGACCTCTCACTGAGAGGTGACGAAGACGGCCTGGACCTGGCTCGATTCCTACGGGGAGAAGCTAAATGGAATAAGATTCCCATTGTGGCTCTCACTGCCCATGCCTTTACCTCTGATCGTGATAGATGCATGGAAGCGGGCTGCAGCGATTTCATGACAAAGCCATTCAGACTGGCTGAATTAAAAGAAACAATCCAGCGTTTGATATAGACTGGCACAATATGTGAACCATCTCATTATGTGGTATAAAACACAAGGGATGATTTCGCATGATGAGAAAATCCCTCCCTCAAAATAATGGAGCAGGGTTATCCTGACTTAGCACTATGAAAACAACCTGGAAACAAACACTCCTTGTTCGGTATTTTGGAATCACAAAGATACCTCTCATATTTTTCGTAAAACCCAGCGTAATTCAATTAGATCAATCACAATGCATAATCAAAATCCCCTTACGCCGTCGTACCCGGAATCACCTGATGAGTATGTATTTTGGAGTGTTGGCAGTCGGTGCTGATCTGGCAGGCGGACTAATGGCAATGCAAATGATTGAGAGGAGTGACCATAAAATCAGCCTGGTGTTTAAGGATATGCATGCAGATTTTTTAAAAAGGGTAGATGCAGATGCTATTTTCACCTGCTCCGATGGTGAAAAAATAAGTTCACTCATTCATAAAGTCGTTGACACAGGCGAGCGACACCATCAACCCATCAATATTCAGGTGACTGCACCAGACAAATATGGAGATGAAATCCTGGCGACTTTCACTCTGACTCTTTCTTTAAAGGTAAAAGATTAATTAATCAGTTGGGCCGGCTAGAATTTCCTGGACCTGTTTCCCTGATGAGAGCACTTCAATCGCTTTTAATACAACGCGATCATGAGTTAATGAGGCAGCAATTCGGGCCCCATTTCCACCTAGAACTCTGGCCATCTCTTTTTCGAGACCGGCTAGAATTTGAAATTTGATTTTAATAAATTCTTCATGGGCATAAACTTCTTCCAATAGACTCATTGAGTTTTGCAAGTCCAGGATATCAGAATAGACTGCACTTGTGGTATCAATGACATCATCCAAATCATTTATCCAGTGATTGAGTTTCGTTTCTGGAATGAAATCGCGTTGGGCCATCCAGTTATAAAAACTATCCACTTCAGAGTCTTCGAAATGAATTGGCAGGGTGAGGCCAGGTCTAAATTCCCCATAATCCAAAGCATATTTAAAGAATAATCGCCTACGCCACAAGGATCTTTCCAGATCACTTAAAGGAAAATCTTCAGCAACAATATCTGGTTCAACACCTCCGCCCCCTTCAAACTTGCGGTTGTTATCAGAACTAAAGGACGTATCAGGTGACATGAGTAGATCTTCATACATCACATCCCTGGCGATTTCACGTTTCTGAATAAGTCGTCCGCTTGGGAGATAATATTTTGCTGAGGTTAGCTTGAGTCTGGTATCTGGTGATAAACGTGTTACGGTTTGGACCAAACCCTTACCAAAAGAGGATTCTCCGATTACAACAGCTCTATCATAGTCTTGGAGTATTCCTGCAAGTATCTCTGAAGCAGATGCAGATCCGCCATCTATGAGAATGGCCACTGGCAGATCATCTTTTATGATGGGTGGACGTCTGGACAGATATTTCTTGTTGGACTGTTTTATACGACCTCGAGTCTCCAACAATATAGCGCCCTGCTCTATAAACAAGTCTGCAGCCATGAGGGCTGCGCTAAGAAGTCCACCAGGATTGCCTCTCACATCAATAATGAGGGCCTGGAGATCCACTCGATTCATTTTGCGAATGGCTTTTTCTAATTCCTCTGCAGAATATTTTGAGAAATTGGAAAGCTTTACATACCCTGTTTTATCTCTCAGCAGACCAGAGTAGCTTACATCCGGCACTTTTATCAATTCCCGAATCAACTCAAAGTTTAAATATTCACTTTCACCTTCCCTCTTAATGAGAAGTTCCAGCGTTGAGCCTTGCTCCCCTCTCACCATTCGAGCGGCTTCATCCAGATCCAGTTTTTTGGTCCATACAGAATCAATTTTTACAATACGATCTCCAGCCAGAATGCCCTGTAGGTAAGCCGGTGTGCCATCCATGGGTGAGATGACAATAAGAGAATCGTTCATGCGACCAAGACGTATGCCTACACCACCATACTCACCAGTAGTGATGGCATCAAGCCGGTATGAGTTGTTATCATCGATATGTTGTGAGTAAGGATCCAGTTCACGCAGCATCCCCACTATGGCTGCATCTGAAAGTTTTGCAGGATCGATTTCGGCGACATAACGATCTAGAATGGTTTGAAAGACCTTCTTCATGGAGGCCTCGCCTTCAACCCGGTCAGTGTGAGCTTGTGTATATAACGTGGCAGCCCAGCCAGATATAAGGAGCAGGGACAGAATGGGCAGGATGGTGGATTTGAATTTCAAGCTGAAGACTCTAGTATCTGGTCAACCCGTTCCATGACAGCGCGTTTGAGTTCCTCAATGGTCTCACGACCATCCAGCAAAAGAAATCTGTTAGGTTCGTCTTTCACCAATTGGAGATAACCATTCCGAGTTCGTTGTTTAAAATCGGCATTTTCCGCTTCCAGTCGATCTAGCTCGCGATTGTCCATCCTGTTTTCTGCTGTATCCAGGGGTGTATCCACCAGGATGGTCAGGTCAGGGCTTAGATCCCCAATGGCAACCTCTGCAACCTTGCGGATACTCTCCAGTGACAGATCTCGGCCATAACCCTGATACGCAATGGTACTATCAACAAAGCGATCAAGGAGTACAATTTCGCCTCGATTCAGAGCAGGCAGGACCTTCTCAGTAATCAGTTGATTCCTGCTTGAAAAATAAAGCAGCATTTCAGTAATTGGGCTCATTTCATCATTCTCACGGTCCAGGAGAATATCTCTGATCTTTTCAGAGATGACGGTTCCACCTGGCTCTCGATAGAGATGAACTCCATAGCCCCTATCCAGGAGCTCGTGGTATAGCATCTTGCACTGGGTGGATTTCCCAGAGCCGTCAATACCTTCGAAACTAATGAGGAGTGGTTTAACCGTTTTCATTTTTTCTTTTTAGCCAATTGGATAAGTATCCAGATATAATCATAAAAACTTAGTGCTGCCAGGAACCAGGCCAGAAGCACAACAAACAGGTAGGCGCGTTCACCTGGCCATGAGCCTAGCAGAGTAAAGAGAAACAAGATGCCCATTCTGTCCCATCTTAAAAAATAGAGTCTTGGGATATTGATAGCTAATAAATCATATTTCATCTGCAAATTCGTGAGCAGGTAAAGACCCGTAATTCCAACCAGACCAGCGAAACCTGTCAAAAAATGCCCCTCAACCCACATGTGAAGACTTAATGCCACCATGAGAGGGACTTCCTCCAGGAAATGTTTGAACCGGGCACTGGGAGCGGACCGATCAACAAACAGGTGCAGCTGCAACTGATCCAGAAATAGCCAGATTGCGAGAAAGATTGCTGTCCATAGATACAAGCCCAATATGAGTGCAAACATACTGGATACACCAACAACATAGCGGACCTTTGTCAGTGTGCTGGCTTCAACTTTTTCCTCCTGAACCTTCGCGATGGCAAAGTTGAGGGCCTTCTTTAGAATATTCTGAATAAATCTCGGATAATTAAAATCATCTCGTGCATACTCGAAAACCTGATTTGTGGTCACGCCTTATTACCTCCAATCATAATTACTACTTCACCTTTAATGCTGCGCGTGTCCAACTGTTCCCTTATCTCTGAGACTGAACCACGAATGAATTCTTCAAACTTTTTTGTTATTTCCCTGCCGATCACAACCTGCCTGTCGCCCATATGCTCTTCAATATCCTTCAAAGTCCTGCCAACTCGGTGAGGTGATTCATACAGGATGATTGTTCTGGGATCTTCGGCCAGCATTTTAAAACGGGTTTGACGACCTTTTTTCCTCGGTAGGAACCCTTCAAAAGTGAATCGATCTGAGGGAAGCCCTGCAGCCACCAGAGCTGCCAACATGGCCGATGCACCTGGAATGGGTACCACCTCAATATTTTCAGCGACTGCTGCCCGTACCAGAAAAAAACCGGGGTCACTGATCAGGGGTGTGCCTGCATCAGAGATGAGAGCAATATCATCCCCACTCTCTAATTTCCTTAAAAGTCCAGGGGTTGCCTGTTCTTTATTGTGATCATGATAGGATTGCATGGGGGTCTTGATCTCATAATGCTTCAGCAAGACACCTGAAACTCGTGTGTCTTCGGCAGCAATGAGTTGGACCGATTTTAACACATCAACAGCTCGAAAAGTAAAGTCACCGAGATTACCTATGGGTGTAGAGACAATATATAATTTACCAGAAGGCATATTTGATTCAGCGGGACTTAAAAAAGTCCCGCTGATAATCCAGTTTTAAAGATCGAAGGAAATTCCCTGCGCCAATGGCAAGTCTTTACTCCAATTGATGGTATTGGTCTGACGCCGCATGTAGGCTTTCCAGGCATCTGAGCCCGATTCACGACCACCGCCAGTTTCCTTCTCACCTCCAAAGGCTCCACCAATCTCTGCTCCAGAAGTACCAATATTGATATTGGCAATTCCACAGTCAGAACCAATATGGGATAAAAACCTCTCAGCATGCTGCATATTCATGGTAAACATGGCTGAAGAGAGCCCCTGTGGAACAGCATTATGAAGTTCAATGGCTTCTTCAATAGTTTTAAAAGGAATGATATAGAGAATCGGGGCGAAAGTCTCACGCTGGATGATATCCCAGTGATTTTCACCAAGCACAATGGTAGGCTCAACAAAATATCCACCCTTTTCCTTGAGTGCAGTACCACCAGCGATTATTTTCCCGCCAACTTCTTTAATTTCTCGGATAGCTTGCTCATAGACCTCCACAGCGCCTGCGTCCACCAGAGGTCCCATGAGGGTTCCCTCAACGAGAGGATCGCCGATACGGACCTGCTTATAAGCCTTCTGCAGTCTTTCCACGAAGGAATCCAGGATCTCTTCCTGGATGATGATACGACGAGTTGAAGTACAGCGTTGTCCAGCAGTTCCCACAGCACCAAAAACAGTAGCCGGGATAGCCATATCTAAATTGGCTGTATCATCGATAATGATGGCATTATTACCACCCAATTCAAGAATGGTACTGCCAAAACGTTTGGCAACTACTTCACCAACGTGACGTCCCATAGGTGTGGATCCAGTGAATGAGACCATAGGAATACGTTTATCATTAATCAGACGCTCCCCAATGACTGAACCGCGACCAATAACCAGGTTAAAGATTCCTTTGTAACCATTGTCAGTCAAAACCTTGTTGCAGATATTCTGGACTGCAATACCACAAAGTGGGGCTGTTGATGATGGTTTCCAGATAGTCGTATCACCAGCAATAGCTGCCAGGAATGAGTTCCAGGCCCACACAGCGACAGGAAAATTGAAGGCTGAAATCACACCAACAACACCCAGTGGATGATATTGATCATACATTCTGTGCTGAAAACGTTCGGAGTGCATGGTGCTGCCGTAGAGCATACGGGACTGACCAACTGCAAAATCGGCAATGTCGATCATTTCCTGAACTTCCCCATCACCTTCCTGCTTGATTTTTCCCATCTCCAAAGAAACCAGACTACCCAGCGCATCTTTTTTCTCACGTAGAGCGACACCCATTAAACGGACTAATTCTCCGCGAACTGGGGCTGGAACCTGGCGCCATTCTTTAAAAGCTTCATCTGCTTCAGCTACGACCTGCTCATAGGCTTCTTCGGTGCATTGGTACACATTGGCAATAATTTCACCAGTGGCTGGGTTGCGAGACTTGAGGACATCGTCCCCACCAGTTGCCAACCATTCTCCAGCACCCACACATGCACCAGCGTTAAACTCTTCAATTCCTAGTTCTTTTAAAAAATCCATAATTACCTCTTTTTGCCTCTTTAATTATCTATTAAATCTGTGATGTCTAGTTTCTTGTTATCCATGCTCATTAGCTTATTACAATCTCTTCTGAGAATTCGATGCCGAGAGTCTTCAATTCTGATAGGACAGGCTCATAAATGATGGGATCAACTGGAATTTGTACACCAGTCAGGTTGATTTTTCCATCCAGAATGAGTTTTACTGCAATAGCCAGGGGCAATGATACCGTACGCGCCATAGAGCTATTTCCATTGGGTATTCCATAATCAAATAAGGTTGAAGTGATCTCTTCCTTATGATCAGAGAAGGTCGCCTTAAATCTGTGCTGCAGGGCAACCATATCTCGTTCCCCTTCTCCGTAGGCCATTTTGTCATTCATGATTTCAGCGAGGAGATCAATAGCACTTGTGGCTGGAAATTCAACAATATTCGCGTCGAAAAGACCTAACCATTTCAGCGCCTTAACAACATCATCATCCTCTGCAACCCCAAGTTTCGATGCAACTTCTGCGCGAAGCATAGATTCATTTAGCCCACTTACCTTCGCCAGTATTCCTGCATAGCTACTTGCTCCAGCAGGAATTGATGTTTCAGTGAGGAGATTCAAAGCCTTCAAGGCCAGGACCAGTTTATGCCAACCTGCATAACGCAAAGTCCCACGCATGAGCAGATCAATACCTTCCAGCCCATAGATTTCCTCATAAGCAGTCGAATCTCGATTGGGATAGGCTTCGAAATCCTGCCCATCAATTTTCATGGGTGCCGTTGAATGGAATAAGTCCTTGGCACTGATTTTCTTTAAAGCGCCCCCATCGATATATTGTGCTGGATTATTGCCTGCAAGAAGAACGCCTTTGGGACTCCATGAAAATTTGTATCCAAATGGATTGGTATTGGCCTCAGGTGCAGGCAAACCACCACATACGGAAACGAACTCATCAATCTTTCCTCCCCGCTTCTGAACGGAGTGGATGATCTTCATTGCTGACATATGGTCAATACCGGGATCGAGTCCAATTTCACATAGAAATAATAAGTTTTTTTCGCGGGCTTCTGCATCAAAGGACTGCATCTCCTCTGAAACATAAGATGCATTGACCATATGTTTGTCCGCTTGAAGACAATGTTTGGCTACAATGCCATGGAGGGCATACGGTAAAAGTGAAACTACCAGGTCTGACTCTGCTACCAATTGGCCAAGAAGAGCTGCATTATTGACATCCAGAGCTGCTGATTTCCCTCTGGGATGATTGTTAAGGGCCGTAGCTGCATTTTCCTCGATGATATCTGCTACGGTGAGATAGAAATCCGTGTTCTTAAATAAATAGTCAATTATCGGCTGAGAAACGAGACCAGCCCCCAGAATAAGTACGTGTTTGCTCATTGCGTTCAATTAGGCTTTCAGATATTTTTTCAACATTTCAAAATCAGGGGTCAATTTCCCAGCATGGGCAATCACAGCCCGTTTCACTTCAGCGGGAAGATCAAGGCTATCAAAGGGCTCTGAATAGTCACATGCTCCCATTGCAAACACAAAGGGGATAAGTGCCTCTCCAAAGGCTGCAGAGGCTTCACGGGGCAATTCTGTGGGCAGATTGTCCACAGCCATTACCACAGGTCCTTCACCCTTGAAACCCATTATTTTTTTGCCCGTATTTATATCATGGATATAAACTGGATCCGGACTCAAGGTTGCACCCGTATTGAACTGGATGGCACCATCAATATCACAGGTGATATCACCTACCACCATGAGAGTTTTATCTGAGGCGTAGTGAGCTTTAATATCTTCAAGTGTCACAAGTCTCGGATAGGGAGTATCCCAGTAAATACAATTCACCAGCATGTGCATTTTTTTAAGGTAGGGTTGAAATTTGGCCTGATACTTTTCTGGATGATTGAAATAATCCTGAAGTTCAAATTCAGTATTGGAATCCAGGGGTTCAAACATGTCTTTTTCTTTAAACACCACTTTGATTAGCTGACCATGCAGCGCATCTAAATCCGCAGCAAGCAACTCCTCTGCACTCATTTCATGCATGGGTAGATTAGCCAGAATCTCCTGGGCTCCACCAGAGACATTGCCGTAACCGGTCAGACCGATAACAATGGCAGGTTTGTCCGCCAGCCAGCGACTTATTTCTGATCCTAAAATTTGAAGTGAGAGATTGATCTCTTCCAGATTGGCATAATCTTGAGCCTGCTTGATCTGGAGAAAAGGACTATCGGTACCCAATGCTTTGAGGCGTTGCCCATAGGACCAGAGGGTATTTACCATTCCAGCCAGTCCTGCATGGCGACCAAAAAATACCAGACGACGATTGTTTTCATCTCGAATAAGTTCATAGTCCAGCAAGGTTGCACCGGTATCAAGGATGTGTTGCAGCATGGGCATGTTGTAGTCTTGCCCTTTTATGGTATGTGAGAAATAAAGATAAGTCTGATTGCCACGGATATCTTTCACATCAATTTCTTTGACTGCCATAACCAGATTTGCATCTGCCAAATCCTGGGGCATGCGTATATCTGATGATCGAAATTCATCATCCAGAAATATCCTTTGTTTAGATGGCATGACGGAGATTGTGAGGTCAGGATTTTCCTGGTGTAATTGTGTGATTTGCACAGGGGTCAGCGGTATCCGACCTTCCCCCGGTTTATGCTCAGCTATGATTCCAATCTTAACAGCCATCAGCGCGATTTCCCTATCTTTAATAGTCCAAATGAAATGAAGCTATGCAATATAGTTTAGGGTGCTTCCGACTCAAGGTTTATGCTACACAATGTGGGGATTTGAACAAGAATTCAGGATGAATTTCTACAAAATTTTAATGCGATTTATTTCTAAATATTGAATATGGTTAATTCATTACTTATTAGGTAGTTATCAATATTTTTTAGTATTGATTTGAGTTATCGAATCCAGCCAATAAGACTTTCACTCTGTCTGGGTGATTGTGTCAGATTAATTTCTGTCTTTGAAATCAAATCAATCACAAAGATATCGAACTGTGGACTCCCTTCGGGGACAGGGCGAATGGTAGCCAGAAATTTAGAATCGCTGGTTAGGGCACCTTGTCTTGATTTATTGCGATAAATCTCTCGGGTCTCTCGGGTTTCAGGATTGTATAAGGCGTAAATCCGATTCCCATTCTGATCCTTATCTCTGAATGAGAAAAGTATTTCCCCCAGGCTCGTCCATTGTTCCAGATAGACAAATTGATCCACAAAATGCATCTCACTACTTCCCGACTCTAAATCATATATAACGGATTTTATTGGTTCAACAGTTTCGCCCATTTCATCGGTTTGGGGTATATCGCGATATATCAGCGCCTCACCATTGGGATGCATGAGAGGCCAGATGTGAGTTGATTCGCCCTGGTTGTCGCTGACTTGCTTGATCTCTTCGATATTGATCATATAGATATTCGATGTGCCGTCATTGGACAACGAGGCCTGTTCAGGCATAGACATGTACACGGATTGATCATCCTTGAATACTGGCCATGCACCTCCTCTGACTGTCATGACCTCAAGGTCATGGGCCTGCCATTTATTTTTTACTTTTTGTATAGGCCCCAAAATGTGGATTGCCTTTTGATTCCGACCATTATCCACCACAAAAGTTATGAACTTCCCATCAGCACTCACTGAGGGAGTGAGAATGATCACATTTGCAGAAGCACAAATAAAAATGACATTTTCACCTTCTGCATCCCTGACAAAAACCGCATCCCGGCCATCTGCTTCATTTATGAAGGCAATGGCGCCCATTTCTGTGGTCATACTGCTAGCTTTTGGAGGTGCTGCATGCAATGAAGAATAACCCACAAGAATAAGTAGCAATATGCGTGATTGATTATGGAGCGATCTGAGAATGGGGCTAGATATGTTTATCAAAACTGAATTCCTTACATGGGTTTCAGACGAACACTAAGAAGATTGACAACATACCTATCTCTGTGCCAACAACAAACCTTCTTTTTAATCAATGCAGGTAAGTCTCCTGAATAATATTTGGTCAAATGAAACAAAAGACGAAATGGGAGACCTACCACAATTAAGCATTGGGCTTACTTGCGTCGCTTACGCTTGTTAATATTTATATTTACCCATTCATCCGTCATCTGCTCCAGAAATTCGGGGCTTGATCCTGGATTTGGATATTTTCCACCTGCGATTCGTTGCCTGCACGCTTCAAAGAGAACCACTGCAGTAGCCACCGATACATTCAGGCTTTCAACCATACCGAACATAGGGATGATAATGTTGGCATCGGCAAGTTTGGTCATTTCTGAAGATACCCCGCGATTTTCATTCCCTAGTATGACTGCAGAGGGTTGTGTCCAGTCAATATCATGGATAGAAACTGCGTCGGTAGCAAGATGGGTTGTATAAATTTTGAATCCCCTCCCCTTTAAATCTGCCGCCAGTTTCTCGGGATCACGATATTTGTTCTGTTTGACCCATTTCCCACTACCGGTAGTCACTTTGGGATGTAGATCAGGGAAACTCTCTTTTGTGTATAGAAGTTGAACTTCATCAATACCTACTGCATCTACAGATCTGAAAATGGCAGCCACATTGTGAGGATCATGAATATTTTCGAGAATGACGGTAAGATCGAATTGCCGATGACTGACAACTTGTTTAATTGTATCCAGTCTCTTCGCAGTAATGGTACCTACGATCTCTCCAGGGGGTAGGTTGGACTTCAATATCTGCTTCTTAAAATTTTACAGCAGTTCCAAAAGCCATGACTTCAGCAGTTCCCTGCATAATCATCGCAGTTGAAAAGCGTACGCCAACGACTGCGTCTGCTCCCATATCATCAGCTTTTTGCAGCATGCGCTCTATGGCTTGATTGCGAGCATGCGCCATCATTTCTGTATATTCTGGAACTTCACCACCAACCAGGGTTCTCAACCCGGCCACAATATCTCTACCAATGTTACGAGCCCTGATAGTACTACCTGTCGCGACACCGATATGTTTGGATATTTGCTTACCGGCTACGTTCTCTGTTGTATACCATGCTACCATTTTTCTCTCCTGAATTTTTCAGTTTTACGCATCTCCACGCGTTGAATAATGACATAAACCAAGGCTGCCACAATCACGAGAATAAAACTTGTGGCCAATACCCTTTCAAAAGTTGAGACCGCCTCTCCCTGCCACAGATCCCAGGCAATACTGTGTAATCCAATACTTGCCAGAATAATCATACCGGCTACAAATATCCGCGAGAAGAGATTTGAACCCCCTCTTTGGGGCTGGCTATTCCTCGTCTGGTTCACCAAGAGCCTTTAAAAGCTTCAGAGTATAGATTCCAGAATCATGGCGATCTGCCCATGTAAATTGTATAGCGTAATGTCCCACCCACCGAAAAGATTGCAGCTCATAGGTGCTGGCTGTTTTTAACATGGGCAAGCCAAAGGTCTTATGTCCAAAGAGATCACTTTCGCCGGAGCAATTTGCACAGGGACAAGCGTCTCGGAGTTTATGATAGTCAATCAGTGCTTCATCACCATCATCCCAGCGAATGGCTACGCCCACAGGAAGTTGGATGAGTTCTAGTATTTTCATGTTCATGGATCCTTTCGACGCAAATATAAGCGCTTCAAGCGAGACAGAAATAATTATCGAGGATAGTCTTGAACGAAGTCATCTTTATTCTGAGACTTTTTGTATCAACTCCTCGCTGTAATAGTACAAAAAAAGCCTCGGATAGTTCCGAGGCTTTTTTGTCAAATGTTGGCGTAATTATTCTGAGTGTTCCTCAATATACGCGGCTTCTCGTTTGCCTTCTTCCTCATCGACAAATTTGAAAAGGATGGCGCCAATGACAAAAAGTATCACTACAGATCCTATACCCCAGCGTGAGGCAATTTGGCCAATGGCCATTTGCTGCTCAGGTGTGTTAGCAAGTGGTCCAAGTGTACCTTTAATGGTTAAGCCCACGACACCTATCAGGAGCGGACCAAGGATTGCAGCAAATTTTCCCAGCATATTGTAGAAACCGTAAAATTCACCTTCCTGTCCTTTGGGGATCAGTCTGGAGTAATAAGAACGACTCAAAGCCTGGATTCCACCCTGAACCAGTCCAATGGCGATGGCAAGGGCATAGAATTCTATTGGTTTGGTCATGAGGACACCATAAAAGGTGATGATTATGTATGCGAATATTGCCAGATATATGGATTTTCTAACACCCCACCTTTCACCAAGTCTTCCAAAAACTATGGCTGCAGGGAATCCAACGAATTGTGTAATTAGTAGAGCAATTATGAGGTCATTTGATTCAAAGCCAATTGACATGCCATAGTCTACAGCCATTCTGATAATGGTATCTACCCCATCGATATAGAACCAGTAGGCCAGTAAAAATATTGAAACAGTCTGCAAGTGTCTGATCTTCTTCCAGGTATCAAGATACTGTTTAAAGCCAGCTTTAATGACGGCTATGCCACCCATGGTGCCCTCTGGCTTCTTCTCTTCCACCCAAAAAATAGTAAACAAAGTGAAAACACCCCACCAGATTGCCACAGACAGGAATGATATTCGAACCGCTTGAGCTGGTCCATCAAGTCCAAAGGTCTCAGGAAAAAGTGTCATGGCTACATTCAAGGCAAACAGTACTCCTCCTCCGAGATAGCCCATGCCAAAACCCAGACCTGAAATTCGATCAATATTTTTCTCAGAGGTGACACTAGGCAGGAGTGAATCATAAAATATGTTCGCACCAGAAAAGCCTATAATACCCATTATGTACACAAAAATGGCCATTTGCCAATTGCCTTCCTGGACAAGGAAAAGACCAGCAGTCATGAGGGCACCTAGATAGGCAAAAAAGATCAGGAATTTTTTCTTGGCAGAACCTTTATCAGCGATGGCACCTAAAATGGGAGCCATTAAAGCAACAATGAGACTGGCAATAGAGTTAGCGGCACCTAATTGGGCTGTACTGACATTTACATCTGCACCCGCACTCCAATAACTTTTAAAAAATATTGGGAAAAATCCAGCCATAACGGTGGTGGCAAATGCTGAGTTTGCCCAGTCATACATTGCCCAGCCCCAGATTCCTTTTTTGGTTTTATCCATGAGTTAACCTCCCTGTGTACCAATACAGCACAAGCTGTAAAAGTTATTGGTTCTTTATTCTTCTGAGATGTTTAAGACTTCGTAATCAATATAGGCAGCCACTTAAATATGCGAAGTGATTTCTTGGGATACAATGGCTTCTCTAGGCTGGGATTCGAATCCCAGCCTAGAGAATGCTGGATCAAACTGTAATTTTTGAGATGGTAAATTTCCACATCCAGGCAAATCCTGCCAGAGCTAGAATGAACAGACCAATACCAATCCCCCAGTTGCCGAAGACCATGTGTCCAATGGCAAAGGTTAAGCCCCAGATCATGGCCACACCGGCGACCCAGTTCCCTAGAAAACCTTTTGAAACTGGTTGCAGTGTATGGGTGACCTTCGACTGTATTGGTGCCCACCATCCTCCAGGCTGAACCCTCTGATAAAAGTTTACCAGGGTTTCTTCGCTTTCCGGTTTGGTTAGAAATGTCACGGTAAGCCATGAAATAATGGAAATAGGTACAATGATTAGCAGCTTCAAATGGAATTGCATGGTAATTCCAAAGAAAACAGGATCTGGACCAAATAGTTCATATTCCAGGCCTGCTCCAATAGTTTGAAAATAAGCCACAACTTCAAAAATGATAGCCAGGAGCAGTGATGTAGCTAATGCTGTAATCTCAGTCCAGGCATTGATACGCCACCAGAACCAGCGCAGGATAATGACAAGACCTATTCCCGCTCCCATTGCTGCCATAAATTTCCAGGCTTTTTCAATACTTTGCATCTGCATGGCGATGTAGGCGGCTACAATCATGAGGACGACTGTGGCAATTTTAGATATCACCACATAGTGACGCTGCGCAGTGTCATGATTTGTAAATGCGGATTCTGGTTTGAGAAAGCGTTTGTATACATCATTAATGAGATAGGAAGCAGCCCAATTTAAATGGGTGTCGATGGTGGACATGAAGGCTGCTAAAAATGAGACGACCAGGATACCTCGCATCCCACTACCCAATAACTCCTTCATGACCAGAGGATATGCTGCTTTGGTGCCAAGCTCATGGGCGCTCAAATCAGTAAACATAACAATTGAGGCTAGGGCAACCACAATCCAGGGCCACACTCTTAGCGCATAGTGAGCAGTTTGATACCACAAGGTGGCTGCCAGGGCATGGCGTTCATCCCTAGCGGAGCCCATGCGTTGGATGATATAGCCACCACCATCAGTGTTATACATGGACCACCACAATATGGTCATATATACCAGGAATTGTGAGAAGGGGGATTCCCAAAAAGCGATGGTAAAGAACCCAGCCTCAGGGACTGGCGGTATAAAGCTTAGCGTATTTTCGTGGACAATTGGGGTTTGGGAGAGTTGTTGCTTTAAGCCTTCCAGGGAAGCACTCAACTCCACACTTCTCAATGAATCCGTCGCCACCGCAAGTTGTGATGTCACCTGTTGAATGTTGGCTTCAATATTAGCATGCTCACCGGTAAAGCTTCGTAATTTCTCTAAGATTACATCCATTCCACCGGCATAATTCACGGCAATAATCGCCAGAGCAATCGACCCAAACATGGCAATGGCAAATTGGACTAAATCAGTGATGACAACTCCCCAGAAACCCGAGAGTAAGGAGTAGATCACCGCAATGACCACACATATCCAGACCGCCGCCCATTTGTCCACATCCAGCATGACAGCTGCAATGGAAGCCATGGCGTTGATCACCCAGCCCATGACAATGAAATTGTACATGATAGCAAAGAAACCAACTTTGAATAAACGTAAACCGGCAGCAGGCTTGCCTGAGTATCTTATTTCAATCAACTCATTATCGGTAAGTACCTCTGCTCTTCTCCACAGTCTGGAGAAGAGGAAAACACCCAATAGTCCAGCCAACAATTGGTTCCACCAGAACCAATTTTGCCAGATACCTGGTCCACGAACAAATTCAGTGACTGCGAGGGGTGTATCTGCAGCAAATGTAGTTGCCACCATCGAGGTGCCAACCACCCACCAGGGCAGGGTTCTCCCGGCCATGAAATATTCACTGGTTGAACCAGCGGCTCTCTTGTAAAAAAAGATGCCAACGCCCATTGAAAAAGCGATGTATGCACCAATGATTGACCAATCCAAAAATGAGAGAGCCATGAGCTATCCTTTCGTCCGAAATATCTGAGAGACTATGCTTTCGCCTCTACTTTTTTTCCAAATCCAGAGTCAATTCTAATAAAATAGAGCGCTACAAAACTGGGGATGGTACACAGGATGACATAGATAAAGAAATGCTGATACCCCAGGAATTCCTGAATATAGCCACTGATCATGCCTGGAATCATCATACCCAGAGCCATAAAGCCTGTTGTCAGGGCGAAGTGCGCTGTCTCGTGTTTTCCTTGTCCAGCTACATACAGCATGTACAACATATAGCCTGTGAAGCCGAATCCATAACCAAACTGTTCGATTGCTATCATGGAATTAATCAAATACAGGTTGGACGGCATGGTGTAAGACATAAAGATATAGACCGTGTTGGGAACATTAATGGCTAGAGCCATCCACCAGATCCATTTTTTCAGACCATGACGAGATGCCAGGATTCCACCGCTGATCCCACCAATGACCAGGGCTAATAGGCCGACCGTTCCATAGGCAAAACTCTTTTCAGTCAAGGAGAGGGCCAATCCACCATTTTCTCTGGCATCCAGTAAAAAGGGTGACGCCATTTTGGTGAGTTGTGCTTCAGAAAAGCGATAGAGTAACATGAAGGCCACTGATGCCACGATACCTTCCTTTTTAAAGAAGGACGAGAATATCTCCAGATAAGAATCCTTTTCATTAGCAGGATCCTTCTGAATATCACGCACAGGTCGTGGCAACATGTATTTGTGATAAAGGGCAAAGATGACAAATAGTCCGCCGAGGAAGGCAATGGATACAGACCAACCAAAAGGCACATTTCCAGCTTTTGCTTCAAATTTTGCTTCAGCAGGTGCAGTTAAATTTCCAATGACTTTGAGGGTTTGCTTCTGTGGAATATTCCAGTTGGTTGTGTCGAATTCCAAAATACCAGAGGTCACCAGACTAATATCCTGACTTCCTTTCTTCTGGCCAAAACTCATGACCACATTTTCCTCAGGGGGAGCCGAGAGGATAAAGAAGATGTTGGTGGAGTCCAGGGTTCCACCTGGAAGTGGAACATTGATAACCTCAGGATAGATAAGGATTCTGGATTCACCATCATTCTGTTCTGGGATGATGATATCTGCCTCGGTGATCACCTCGGTGATTTCACTTGATGGTACTGAATGGATATCCACTTTGACAGTCTCAAGACCAGTATTGTCAATGATCAGGCCCGTGATTATTCCCAATAGACCTAACCCGGCGATCATAGCCAGACGGTAGAAAGTCGAGCGAATACCGGTGAAAAAAGCCTGGTCATGCTCACTCAAGCCCAGGATATAAAATCCATCTGCAGCGATATCATGGGTAGCAGATGAAATGGCCATGCCCCAGAGAAAAAGTATTGTCATGGGGAACCACCAGGGCAGGTGCAAAGAAAGAGAGACACCAAAGAACATGACGGCCAGAACCAGTTGCATCCAGAATATCCAGTTGCGTTTGGTGGAATACATATCCACAAAAGGGCTCCATAATGGCTTGATCACCCAGGGTAAATAGAGTAGGCCTGTCCAGAAAGCCAAAGTGGAGTTTGGAACGCCCAGCGTTTTATACATATCACTGGCCACAAACATGACGATGATGTATGGAATTCCTTCAGCAAAATAT
Organism: Fidelibacterota bacterium; assembly: GCA_013202495.1. Classification (GTDB taxonomy): domain Bacteria; phylum Fidelibacterota; class UBA8477; order UBA8477; family JABMPR01; genus JABMPR01. The sequence goes on from JABMQQ010000047.1 coordinate 46,439, forward strand.
AGGGATGGAATCCAGGTCCAGGGTGAACGTGCTTTTGTGGGTTTGTCAGTACTCATTACGATATCCTTCACGTTGTGATCATCTCAGGCAGTTTATCTATTTTATGGTTAGTATATCAGGTATTTGGAATGAATGGCTTCAAACTCAAGCAATTCATTTTGATAACTTGCGATGATTTCATCGGCTGTCTTTCCAGCATCCACCATCTCGCGGAGTGCAGAGCCTCCCCATAGACGGTCAGGACCACGGGCACTTCTCCATCCAAACTCCTGGGGATAATTCTTTTTGGTTATAACCAGGAGGTGAACCAGAAAGTCCACTGCTTTGTATTTATCGGGGTCGATGACCACAATATTAATCCCATTGACAACTTCACCTTCAAAGAGTGGGTTCATGGCGGCGCCGGGCATATCTACTGGAGTGTATGAAATAGGCTCAACGGTGAATCCTTCAAGCCCTGTCGCCAGAAGTTCCCTGGCCATGAGTTTTCCATCCATATAAGGGGTTCCGATGTATTCGAAGGGAAACTCAGTCCCACGACCCTCATTAATTCTGACACCTTCAAGGAGACAGAGCCCTGGATAGGTCAATGTTTCATTGGTGTTTCGCATATTGGGTGAAGGTGGCAACCAATTGAGATCAGTTTGAGACCAGTACATATCTCCTGTCCAACCCTCACATTCCACGACGTGGAGCTCCAACGATTCTAGACCAGATATCATTTTCTCACCAACAATCATACGAGCCAGCTCTCCCATGGTCAATCCATAGCGAATCGGAATTTTGTAGCGTCCTACAAAGCTTTCAAAGCCCTCATCGAGAACATTGCCATTGATACGACGCCCTATGGGGTTGGGACGATCTAATATCATCACTGGAATATCGTATTTAGCGCCAGCCTCAAGGACATAACCCATGGTTGAGATATAGGTATAAAAGCGCGTACCCACATCTTGAATATCAAATATCAGAACATCAATACCCCTGAGCATTTCGGGGTTCGGTTCACGTTGAGCACCATACAGACTGTAAATCGGAGCACCCGTGTTTGGGTCTATACCACCTGGAATGGCGTCACCGCCTTGCTCTTTACCTCTAAACCCATGCTCTGGTGCAAAAATGGCCTTCATAGAGATGTCACTACTCGCATGCAATAAATCAACGAGATGAGCTCCTTTTTTATTTACGGCAGTATGGTTGGTAACCACCCCTACATTTTTACCGAGGAGGGGTTCAAACCCCATCTTTTCCAGTACATCTAAACCTGTGTGGACAATGATTTTTTCTTGAGGAAAATCGATTAATCCTATTTCCAATTGTTGATCTTCATGTGGTCCTGGGATCTCTTGCTGGGGACTACCTGAAGGCGAAGTCGCGCATGACCACAATCCGAGAATGATTAAACTGAGTAATAAGTGTTTTGAATATGATTTCATTTCTATTCCTATTTCAAGTAGGTAATACGTTGTGTATTAAATTGGGTCCCATTTTCAACCTTAAGGATGTACACACCTGAGCTGACATTTGAATTGCTCAGACCTGCGAATGTAATATGGTTTAACCCAGAGTGAACTTGTTGATCAATACTCCTCACTAATTGTCCCTTCAAATTATAAAGGGTAACGGTCAGGAGATTTGCCTCGGGAATGTATACATCAATGGCAAAGGACCCATTAAAAGGATTGGGATAGGCCTGCGAAACTTGAAAATCAACGGGGTGTTGAGTGGGGGGATCCACATCCACGGATATCTCCAAATAATCCAGGACTGCTGCCATGATGGTGTTTCTTGAGCTTTCTGGATAAATCGCTTCAAATCCCACACCCATATATACGATTCCACCTAAAGCTGTACTTTCACCAAAGCTTCCAAGATATTGAATGCCAGCTCCTCCCTGACTCGAATAGTCGGTTCCTTCATAGCGCAGACTATTCAAAGATCCGCCATATGGTTTGATGCCATCTGGGTAGTCAACGTCATAAGTTCCATGGAAACCATTGTCAAAAGTAACACCTGATAATCCTGAGAAAATGCCGCTAGCCATCCCGTTCATGGCATATGACTGGGCATCATCACTGATATATTCTGCCTTGAAATAATTGTGATAAAAACCAATATCACCAGCACTCCCAGCTCCTTCAAGATCATATCCGATTTCAGATCCAGATATAAAAATTCTTCCGCCCTGCTCCAGGTATGTCTTTATGCGAGCTTGTTCTATGGAAGAAAATGAAACCGTGCTGGTTGCTTCTTCCCCACTGATCCAATCCACAATGGCATATTCAGATAAATCAATGGCATTTGCCTCCACGGCGTCATTACTGGCGGCATCAAAAAGACGACCACTTGCTTGAATGGCAGAGCCATGCTCAATGATATAGTCAAAATTATTTACCGTTCCAGCGGTCCGTTCAAATCCCTGTACCACAAGGACACTTGATTCATCCTGGCCACTAAAGGTCACACCAAGCACCTCAGAGAAATTACTACTGCCATGGCTGTTTGAATTTCTCACCTTAAGATACACAACCTGTCCATCCAAGAGAGTGGAGAGCAGGATATCCTGAGTTACTGAACTATCCGCCAGCGTATACTGTTCACCATCTGCACTGGCAAACACCTCATACTGATCTGTAAAGGGTGAATAGGCACAATGCACAGCAACTGTACCATTCCCCAGATTCTTGGCGGTGAAATACCTGGAGGTTAGGGGTGGAGCCGTGGTACCAAATATATTGCTGAGCCCTCCCCATATTTCAGGCCGACCTCCATCATAACCCAGTGCCCAGATACCAATTCCCTTGATGTCTTGATCCACTGCATATTGGTACTTTGTCACGAGACTCAGAGAATCATCATACCAGACCTGATGTTGGTCGCCATTATTGTAATTGTACCAGGCTGTGGCAACGCTTGTATGATATTGTTTGCCATAGGATTGGGCACTACTCTCTGCAGCAGGATAGAGGATGGTCGCCCCAGTTGTATTATCAGCAACAGGCGCGTTGATAGCAGTGCTGGTCACCTGCCAGTCGCGACCATACCAGGGCAACCCCAGAATGAGCTGGGAGCCATCATTCCCCGTCTTCGTCAGATAGTCCTGAATTGTACGACTGATATACCAACTGGAAAGACCACTATTTAAGGGAGAAATAGGACCTGCATTGGAACTGCCTGACCAGTAATACCCATAAGCCATGATCATGAGGCCATCACAATTGTCTGAGAGATAGTTATAGTCATACGCGCTGGACCAATCTACTGAGGGCATGGCAATACTTACTTCAGATCCTGGAATTTGATCGTGGAAAGCCTGGGTCAGATCATGGATAAAGGTGTTAAAATTTGCCGTTGCTGAGGAAGGCACAAATTCGAAATCTATATTTACTCCGTCTGCATTCCCCTGTATCACCCTGGATATGAGGTTATCAATGGCAGCCTGGCGATAATTTGCATTACCAAGGAGTGTGGCTATTCCTGAATTGTCAAAATTGGTGACGGTGACTATGACCTTTACTCCGCGACTATGGGCCAAGTCAACGAGGCCGTTTACCGGCCAGCCATGAGCATTAGTAATCTCACCATTATTTCCCATGTTTAATCCAAACCAGGCGACATGACTCAGAAGGTCATAGACATAGTTTTCCCAGGCGGTGCCGTTCCAATAGGGATGATATCCGAAAACAACGTGACTGGGATCTCTTAAGGCGTTACTTGGTACCAGATCTCGCGGATATCCTGTAAATCCCCCCTCCTGATCGATTTCAACATTGCCAAACTGAGCAACCTGTTGGGCATGAGGCTTTTCTAATACATTCTGGCCGTAAAGAAGTGTACTTAACAAAAAGACACCTAGTACTGAGATTTGGATTTTACTTAAGATGGAGTCACCTCCCCAAGGGGTTAATTGTATAATAGGTATTTCTGACGCATTTCTGCGAATTCATTGAGTTCTTCCAGCCATCCTGCCTCCATCTCAATGGGGTCTTTTCCGGCCTGGATATCTTTCATGATTTGATCATCACCCATGACCTTGCTGAACATAGACCAACGACCTTCATTGGCGAAGAGATCAATATCAGGGTATAATTCCTGGTGAACGGCCAAAATTTGCAATCCGGCAAAATAGGGTTTGTAAAGTTCACGATCGTTGACATAAAGTTGGACTCCCCCGCAAACCTGACCTTTGAAACGACCATAATAGGGCTTCACAAATGTAGGACGGAAAATAACGCTACGCCCGACTCTTGCTTGCAGTGCATCAGCAAATTCGTGTGGATTCGTGATCCAGGGTCCACCAGCAAACTCAAAGGGTATGGTTACTCCTACGCCTTCAGACAGAACATGTAGTTCGCCATAAGTACCGGTTGAAATCATGGGAAGAATGGTGGATGCATCTGGTACATGGGGTGAGGTCGGCACCCATGGCAGCCCAGTATCTTCAAACCACATATCCCGGGTCCAGCCTTCCATTTTGACGACTTCAAGATTACAATTGATCTCAAACTCGGTATTGAAGAGTAAAGCTAGCTCCCCAGTGGTCATGCCATGCCGATAAGGGATCGGATATCGCCCGACACCACTGGAAAATTCTGGTTTAAGAATGTTTCCCTCCATCTGGACACCGTTGATGGGATTTGGACGATCCAGAATAATTACTTTTTTGCCCTTGGCTGCAGCTGCTTTCATGATGTAAGACATGGAATAAACAAAAGTGTAGGATCGGACACCTATATCCTGGATATCAAAAAGGATCACATCAAGATCAGCAACCATCTCGTTGATGGCTTCCTGTCCCTGACGATAGGTCGTGACAGACTTGATTCCTGAACTGGGTTCAATTTCTTCACCAATGAGATCTCCCCCATTTTCAGCACCAAACAATCCGTGTTCAGGTGACATAATGAGGACCAAATTGATATATTCAGGCAGAAGCTGTACACCATGGACCAGATTTCTATCCACACAACTTTGATTTGCGAGAAGACCATATTTCAAATTATGGTCCCAGTTGCGATTTTCAATAAAGACTTCGAGACCGGATTTGACAATATCTGTTGGCATTTCAGGAGCTACTGGAACAGGTGGTAATTCTGCCACCACTGGTGGTGCAACACTAACGCATGATTGAAGAAACAGCATCAAGGATATGGCCATAAGTGTGATCTGTTTTCGAAAAGAAAAGGTTCGATTATGCATAAGTCTTTGCTCCGGGTTGTTGATTCAAACTAGGTTAGTTAAAAGCGTTTACCAACACAAAACAGATTGATCTTGTCCAATTGGGAGAGATCTCAAAAAAGTTTTAAACCTGGAGAGTATATCTCCACCATAGATTCAGGAACCGATTAGCTAAGCGAAGTCAGCCTGGTCCCTGGATAATAATGTTTGAGAATATCTTTGTAGCCAATATGGGACAGTGCCATTCCCAGCGCACCCATCTGACACAAGCCAACTCCATGTCCCCAACCAACACCTCTCAACACGACATGATCATCATCCCCGAGGGTTTCAGCATTCTTGATTACAAATGCTGAAGAGTATAGAAATGATTCACTAAACATTTGACGAATACCATATTCTGATTTCACCATTTGTTCAGCTTTATTGCCACTTTCATCAGTGCCGACGAGAAATAAGTATTTAATTCTAGCACTGGGACCTCGCTCCATGATGCGTATATCATCAATGCTAGACCAGACCAATCCAGTATATTTTTTCAAATTTTTCAGAATATCAGCTTTCGTCATGACCTGTTCCCAGCGAGAATAACTCCCTGAGACATCGACCTTCCCCAACATGCCAGACAGGTTCACCTTTTGAAATCTTTTTGAAGAACAATACGCCTCATCATATGCATAATGCATTTCAAAGTCGTCTACCGCATACCCGGGTTTTTGTTCTGGGCCATCCCAGAGCGGGATGAGGTATGGAACCTCGCCTCCCTCCCAGACCGTTTCATAGGCTTCCACCATTCCCCCGCAATTCTTTGAGTAACGGGCATCTATGACTTTCTCGTCATAGACTAAAACTTCTCCATGGGTTTCGATGGCAGCTTTCAGTGAATGATTTGTAAGATAAGAGGTTCCTTGATAACGCTGACAACAATCATCGTTGCAGACGTCATAGCCATCAGTGAGGTGCTTGGCTTCGGCGAGGGACAGCGACCAACAGCGTGCCACCACGGTTTGTGCTGCCAGTAGGTCTGAGGGAGCTTCTGATCCCATTTCAGATGTAGCAACACAGGCGACATATGCTTCAACGTCAACAAAGTTGATGACTTTTAGAAAGCCATCCTGAATAGAAATATCAAGTTTCCCTGGCAGATCCACTTCAATCCTTTTTTCCCAATGGAAGCCACGTCCAGCTACCACGGAATCAATATGAAATCCATATTTTGTGGAAAGAGACTCAACCTGATCAGGGCAGGCTAAGGTTATTGTGGATTGGGTTGCAATATTGGAGAGATTCTTGAGGGAAATACCATCATCCTCAACAACAAGGGAAATACTTTGAACAGCTTTAAGATCTGGAACATTTGATTCGAGCTCAAGCTCGGCAGACCAGGATATAGTTATTTCCTGGATTTTATCTTCAGGTAGAACAATTCCTACACGGATTATCTCACTGTTCAATCCACTCGAGATAGGCATCGACGGCAGCTCCTAAGGCAGGGGCATGTCTCAATTCAGAATGAATAATCAAGTCATCCCTCAGACGGTTGGTTTTGGTAAGGTATTGAGATTTCACTTCTGCAGGTAAGCTTGAGGAGTGAATCATGCGACCTAATTTTTCGTTCACGGGGTCAAGTAAAAGGGGTGTAAATTTCTTAAACTCCCAGATATCCCCCAAACGTTGTCCGATCACAATCCGTTCAAACACGCCACCGACGTGTTCATGTTCTACTTCCAGAGTTCTGCTGGCATCTCTGAGAAAGGTTTCAGGAGCCCCAAGAGCAAGGGTCTGTATGCGATGGAATAATAACTCAGACAAGGCTTGAGCGGTACTACCAACGATCTCGGTGGCAGCTTCTTCACCAATGAGGGCGCGTTCATAGATCTGCCAGGGAAAGATCTCAGCCTGATCCAATTCTTCAACTGTGGTTTCAGTAAGTGCAGCATAACGAGCTTGAATACCCTTGGCAGACAGTAAGTTCTCATAGCTCTCTTCTTCGTTTGCCATCATCTCCCAGGTTTTAGCTATCCAGGATTGACAGGCATCAAAAGGCACATTTTTGCCATCTAACAGCATGGCGTCTGCGATACCAGTCCCCACACCAAAATAATAAGCAGATTTAACACCACGCATTCCACCGGCATCTCCCCACTGTTCTCCAAGACCACAATAATCAGCGTCACTACCAATGACCTGGATAGGATTGAGGGTGGTATAACCTTCTTTTTTCAGGTTTTTCTCAAGTTTATTCAGAAATTTTGGCATGCGTGGACCATTGGCCATGGCCGAAATACCTCGCCCATTTTTAGTCTTTAGACCAGGCAGGCCGATACCCACAATAACATCCTGAGTAACATTGTCACCAAGAATGGTGCGAATGGCTTTGGTAAAACTGTCTAAAAGTGCAGTTTCCTGAGCAGCCTCGGATTTAGTTTGTTCAACAGTACCACTATTGTGCTCTTTTAGCTGACGCGACAGGACAATGGGCTTGAATTTAGGGCTGTATGATTCAGACGTGCTGTAAGCCACTTCAATAAATGGTTTCAATGCAACAAAGCGCATAGGGTTAATCAGGATATCAACTTTATGAACCAGGACCTTTGAAGCCCCTCCGTCAATTCCAATTAGAATAATTTCATCCATTTGCAACCTCGTTTATAATTTGGCGTCGGTAGATAGCTTCGCGACGCATCTCATCTTTAGCATTATCATTCCGGTCCACGGTCGCACGATCAATGTTATGATCAGTGCCTCCACCGTGTCTGATAACTTTATAGATTGGATCCCAAACGCGACCGATGCGGTGGTGTTCACTCATGCGAGATACAAAATCATAGTCCTCACCATAATTTCTAGCATAGGCTGATGTATTCATATCAAGGAAACCAATATCTCTGGCAGCTTCAATGTAGAATGAGCGTGGTGCGCCCGCCCCATTGATACGCAGTAAATTATTGCGACCATTTTCTTCAGTCCATTCATCATGAGTCACTACTGGAATGGAATCCATGCGGCTGATTTCACCAGAATCTGAATCTTTCTCCCAGACTTCATAAGAACCAATAACCATGGCTATGGTATCGTCTGATGCATAGACCTGAGTTACTTTTTCAACAGCGTCTTCGATAAGCTGATCATCAGAATCCAATTGGACGTAAAATTTTCCTTTTGCTCGTCTCAAGCCTGCATTCAAACAAAGTCCGATATTATTAATATCTAGAACAACCAATTGAACTGCAGGTTTGGCAGCATCATATTTGCTTCCACCAGGTAAATATTCCTGAACTGCAGGAATAGTAGGATCTGTCTCACCGCCATTCACAACTACTATGACTTCAATATCCTGCACCGTTTGTGCCAGTATTGAGTCGACAGCCGCACCGATAAATTCAGGACGATTGTTTACTGGTATAATAACACTGGCAGTTAAATCGTATTGCTTTTTGGCATAAGGGACAGTTGAATAGTGGGCACCTGGTGCAAGATAAGCACCAACCCTTTTGAGATGATCCGTAACAATCTGTTCTAGTTCTAATTGCGATTCTTTGCTGGCCAGGAGGTAGTCAAAAACGTTCTGCTCCCCAACCGCCTTATTGATTCGATAGGGTGAGCCTGCATAGCGATTAGCAATATGCACCAATTCGCCGACTTCACTGAGGCGTAGTCTTAATTCATAAAAGAAATGCTGCTTGGTTGTATCAGCCAGTGGAAGCACTTCCTTCAATTTTTCAAGATTGAGTACCCAGGCCTTGCCATAATCTGTATTGTCACGAACCCGACCGATATGGTGGTCCAATAAATGTTCATCACCGAGCTGTCCATTATCATCAACTTCATAGTCAGCGTAAATGAGTGACCAATCATCTGATGTTTCCGCTACCAGCCCATACAATTCAGCTGCAGATTGTTTAAATTCAATTTTTTCGCTGCGAGCATCTATGAGGAGAAGCATCTCCCCTTCAAAGCTTAGTAGTTTTTCACTTAATGACTTGGATGTTAAATCTGCTGAGTTAGCGATATCAATTCGAGAGTCAGGAAAGGTCTTTCCATAATCGACGAGATCGTGGGTTTGCTCTCCACTAATCACTAATATATTCACGTTAAACTCCTTTTGCATTCTTGGACAGAAGGCATAATAAAAAGACCATCAAAGTCAGGCTTTTCTTCACCTTGATGCTGGCATGGAGTTAAGAAATATTTCAGCAAATTCAACCATTTTTTATAGCAGATAGACCGAATTTGTAAAATACATAAACAAACGGGTTAATTATTCTTGGAAAACAAATTAATTAGGAGAATAGCTTGAGTGAATTAGTTGTTTCCACAGGAATTAAATGAAGATGTCACGCATCTGAATAATGCAAATAAATAGCTAAATTTTGATCTGAAATAAGTCTAATATTGGCGCTTCACTCGAGGCGAAATCGCACAACAAATTTCGTAAGGTATGGTAGTTAGAATTTTAGAAATGGTATTGACCTGAACTTCAGGAAATTCTCCGCCCATCACATCAAACATTGCACCGGTTTGCGGCTCATCTTCACCAAGGTCGATCATAATATGATCCATGGTGACTGTACCAACCACCGCATAGGTCTTTCCCTTGTACGAGACCACTCCCCTGTTGGTCAATGCCCTGCTATAACCATCACCATATCCAATGCGAAGCGTTCCTATATTTGTATCAATCGCGGATTGCCATTTTTCAGCATAACTCACCGATTCACCCGCTTGAATACGCGCGACACGAATGAGGGGTGCCTTTATGGTCATTGCTGGTTGCAGATTGACTTGATGCTCACCATCAGGGGTGGTGTCATAGCCATATAACCCAATGCCGAGACGCATGGCATCGAATGGTTTCTGCTCGTCATGTAATCCAGCTGCACTATTGGCAATATGATTCATTCCCTGAAACCCACTGGCACGAAATTTTTTAACCAAAGTATTGAATTCACGATTTTGTTGAGAATAAATCACATCTGAGGCCGTATCTGAGGACGAGAAATGGCTATACACACCTTCGATCTGCAGATGAGAGCCCTTAACCGATATCAACTCTATAGCTTCCTCGGAAGAGAGACCTAGCCTGTTCATCCCTGTATTAATATTCAGATGAACTCTGATCCTATTGATCTGACTGTTTGACAAAGCCAGTGCATCTTCCATTGAACCCACGGTGAGAATGGCATTTTCTGGGACAGATGCAAGCTCTGCGGGAAATACCCTGCTAAAAATTAAGATTGATATTTCAGGGAATACTGCTGCCAACTCCTGGGCTTCTTCGAGTGTGGCGACGGCAAAGGTTTGTACACCTAATTTGGTCTGAAGATGTTGCGTAATTTCCAGTGCTCCATGCCCATAGGCATTGGCCTTTACGACAGGAATGACCTGTGCTGGATTTACTCGTTTTTGGAAATAAGTATAGTTTTGAGTTATGGCTTCAAGAGAAACTTGACAGATGGCTTCCATGAGATCATTCTCCCAATCAAAAAAGGGCGTGAATTCACACGCCCTTTTCCTAATTGATGTATAGCAAAGAGTTCTAGTTGACGGAGTCTTTCAAACCTTTACCAGCTTTAAAACGAGGAACGTTCATTGCAGGAACATTGATCGGTTCACCTGTACGAGGGTTACGAGCAACTCTAGCTGCACGAGCTGA
>JABMQQ010000048.1 GCA_013202495.1 Fidelibacterota bacterium
AAAATCACACAACAGAAGAAACTCAGCGAGAGATTTAATCTTTTCGTAGATGGAAAATTTGAGCTTGGTGTTGATGGGTCCCTCATCGTTAAGTATGACATCAAAGTTGGAGATGAGTATACTGACGAACTCAAGCATGATCTTGAAAACGATGATCGCATCGAAATTGCCTATATCGGCCTAATCAATTTTATCGCCTTTCGAGAGAGATGTGAGCAAGAAGTCAAGGAATGGTTATACAAAAAGAAGTATCATGATTTGGCAGACGAATTGATTACCCGACTCACAGAACGTAACTATTTGAATAATGAAAGATTTGCCCGATTATTCATTAAAGATCGCGTGAAGATCCAGGGCTGGGGTCCCATTAGGCTCAGACACGAGTTGAATGCAAAACGAATATCCAAACAGATTATTGAATCTGAAATTGAGGCCATCCGAGAAGATTTTGATTTCAAGCAAATGGCCCACGATCTGGCCTCGAGAAAATTAAAGAACATAGACAAACCAACTTATAAAGATAAAAAACGACTCTGGAGTCTACTCCAACGCCGCGGCTTCGAAGGGCCATCCATTTCTTTTGCCCTCCAGGGCTATACTTTTGTCAGCGATGACAAATCTTCCTGATCTCCTGATCAACTAATTCATATTACTATTTGGTGAATTGACTTTCACCTCCTATGTTTGGACAACCCCAAACATGTAGGTAAGATGTACAAAAGTATCATGAACTTTGTGATGCCGCGTCCTATGATATTGGTATCACTTCTATTTATTCTTGGGATAGTGATTCAATCGAATCTTAAGTTACCCATTGGGTTCCTTGGTATAATGACAAGCGGATTCATAGCTTTCGCATTGTTCCGTAGGCAATCTGGAATAATACTCCTTTTAATCATCTTGTCCGGGTGCCTTAGAGTCGCACTTGATGAGATGGTCCCATTAACTCATCTCTCAAAATTTATAGCTAGGGTTGATTCTGTCTATGAAGTGAGGGCGGTGGTGGTTGCTGTTGGCGAAACACGAAGAGGCACCCCTAGGTACCTGCTCGGCCCTAAGACTATCAATCAGATGATCATTTCGGATGGATCGATGATTCTCTACTCCATAGATATTCAGCAGGAAGTAAATCCAGGTGATACTCTGATTGGACATATGCTATTGAACAGGCCGCGTGATAAACGAAACCCTCATGAATTCGATTATCGTGAGTATTTGGAAGGTAAGAATATTTATTATGAGGCCTTTCTTGAGGATGCTAAGGATGTGATTATTCACCACAGGGGTGCCAGCTCCATATCCCTTTTATTACTTGATATGCAAGACTTGATTTCCAACCACTTTCACAACTATTTAACCCCACGATCTGCTGGGATTCTATCCGCTCTAATTCTTGGTGAAAAGAGCGAGATTGAAGAATCGACCAGGAATGATTTTGCCAATACTGGTGTCATTCATGTTCTGGCTGTGAGTGGGCTACATGTTGGTTACGTTTCGTTAATTCTTATAACCATATTTGGGCTATTTCGCCTACCGCATCAAATGCAAATGGGCAGTGTGATAGCAGGATTGCTATTTTATGTTGGACTCACTGGGGCGGCACCCTCGGTCATGCGAGCATCCATAATGGCTTCACTGATGATTGTTGGCGGTATACTTGAGCGAAAATCTGATATCCTCAACCTGCTTGCCTCTGCAGCGTTCATCATACTCGTTATTTCACCTGCACAACTTGATAACATTGGATTCCAGCTCTCATTTTTAGCAGTTTTGAGTATTGTGACTCTTTTTCCAATCTTCAAAACGGTAGTGAGTGGACTTCCAATTTCTAAAACGGGTATTTTTGGTAAAATTCTCTATCCAATCCTCGATCTCTTCCTGGTTTCACTGGCAGCACAGTTAGGAACCCTTGCCATCACTATCTTTTACTTTAATAAGATTCCTATTGTAAGCCTTATGGCGAACCTGGTAGTGGTTCCGCTGATAGGTGTGATCGTGGCGACTGGCATGAGTTTTCTTATCCTGGGGTCTCTATTTCCAATCCTGTCTCGGCTGTGGGCTGCCACCATCGAAGGTGCCGTTGACTTTATGCTCTGGTTTGTTCAGATGTGTGCGCAAGTTGATTGGGCATATATCACGATGCGATCAATCCAGCATTTTGAGTTAATACTTCTTTTGACCGGTATCTTTGCCATAACAGTTATGGAATACCGAAAAGTCATCAGGCTATGGGTAATCCTTGTATTGCTTTGGATGGGTATTCAATCCTGGCAATCACTGCTTAAACCTGCAAATCTCGAACTAGTTGTATTAGATGTGGGCCAGGGTGATGCCATCCTTATGCACGCACCCAATGGGAAGACAATACTCATTGATACTGGTTTACGATTTGGAGGCAAAGACATGGGGAAGGATGTGATCATTCCCTATCTAAACTATCGTAATTGGCCTGAGATAGATATCCTCGTATTGACACATCCACACAATGATCACATTGGCGGCGCCCAGTCCCTGATCGAGAATATTGATGTAGGGAAGGTGCTGATGCCTGACATTGAGTATGAATCATATGGCTACAATGTGCTATGTGATATCATCCACTCTAAAAATATTCCTACGTCACCAGTATTCACTGGTTATCTCGATTCAACGCTTAAACCAATCTACTTCAGGGTAACTGGACCAAAGAGGTATGATCATTCATCCCGTCCTTCAAACATCAATAATACATCAATCGTTATCCAACTATTCTATGGTGAATCAAGTGTATTACTCACTGGCGATGGAGAAGAAAACATGGAGCACGAACAGCTGCACCTGGGTAGGCTGTTAAAAAGTGATTTGATCAAAGCACCTCACCATGGTTCAAAAACGAGTTCAAGTCAGGCATACATCAATCTCGTGGAACCCCAGGTTTGCTTGATAAGTCTGGGAAAGAAGAATAAATTCAGACATCCATCAAAAATTACATTAGAGAAATACATTAAGCTTGGAGCGGATGTACATAGAACTGACCTGGAAGGTGCTCAAGTCTTTAGAAGTGACGGGAAAGTATGGCATCGAGTCGATTGGAAACATGATAATTAGTTGATAAACGGTTTCGATATGAAGGACATTGTACGATATTGAAGGCCAACAAATTCACTAAATGGAGCAATAGATGTCTACCCCGATTCTCATTAAAAATGTCAGATGTGTCTCATCCAAAGGTATCGTTAAACAGGACGTTCTTCTCAGAGCTGGAAAAATTGCTCAACTAGGTGAAATGAGTGAGTCAACCGCTGAACAGGTTATCGACGGAACGCACCTTTATTTATTGCCTGGTGCTCTTGATCCCCAGGTCCATTTTCGTGATCCAGGACTTACTCATAAAGAGGATTTGAGAACAGGCTCCATGGCTGCCGCTTCAGGAGGAGTCACCAGCTTTTTTGATATGCCTAACACCAAACCATCTACGATCACGATTGAAGGTATGGCCGAGCGAAAACGAAATGCTGCTGAAAAATGCGTGGTGAACTACAACTTTTTCATTGGGGCCACCAATACCAACCTTGAGGTCCTTAATGGTGTAGAGAATGTACCTGGTATTAAAATATTTATGGGTTCTTCAACTGGGGATTTGCTGGTCAGTGATACTAAGGATCTGGATCATATTTTTGGGAATGGCTCCCGCCTCATCGCTGTCCACGCAGAGGATGATGATATTATTGATGCTGCTCAGGAAATTTACAAAAATTCCACCGACTTTAATCATCACCAATTTGTCAGACCAGCCGATGCCGCTTTAAAAGCTACAACTCTGGCTGTTGAGCTTTCTATCAAATATCAGCGTCGTCTACACATCTTACATATGACCACCCTTGATGAGGTGAGGTATCTTGAAATCCAGAAATCGAAGGCTCCTATATCTGCAGAAGTTTGTCCCCAACATTTTCTTTTGAGTGCACCGCATGTTTATCAAAAATTAGGCGCTTATGCCCAAATGAATCCTCCTATCAGGGATCGGCAGCATGGTGAAGCCCTCTGGGATGGCCTGGTTAATGGAGTGATCGACTGTATAGCTACTGATCATGCGCCGCACACCCATGAAGAGAAAGCCAAACCCTTTGGACAGGCACCTTCAGGTATGCCGGGGGTAGAGACTTCCTTGCCGATGTTACTTGACCGAGCCAACCGTGGATTGTGCAAAATTGAGGATGTTGTGAAGTGGATGTGCGAGAAGCCAGTAGAACTGTACAAAGTCAAGAATAAGGGTCACATCAAAGAAGGTTACGATGCAGATCTCGTATTGGTCGATATGGATAAAAAGCGATCTATTGAGAATGGAAAGCTCTGGACCAAAGTCAATTGGAGTCCCTATGATGGCTGGACCACACAAGGCTGGCCAGTTACCACCATTGTAAATGGACATGTGGTTTTTCAGGATGGTGAAATTGATGAAAGCGTTAAGGGTAGAGAAGTCCTAATCGACGCTTAGCTCTTGGCAATATGCCTTTTCAGAAATGCAAATGCAGCTTTGGCAATGAGGGCATGACCCTTATAATGGGGATGTATCTGATCATCAGCCCACTCCAGGGCAGGTTTTTGTTTCACAGCAATATCAAAAACAGATTGAACGTCAAGTACAGGGATAGTGTACTTATTCCCTAAAGACTTGACTACTTCGCAATACTCACTCATTCTCAAGTAAAATATCTCAGATTTTGAATCCGAAATTAGATAGGGAGTAAATAAGAAAAATTGAGCCATTGGTAGGCCAGTGCGTAGGTGCTGGACTAGTTTATCCAGGCCGGTTGCATACTTCCGAATATGACTACTCCCACCACCAGAGATGAAATCATTGTAAGCATCATTAATCCCGATCTTTATAACCACAGCGCCAGGCTGGTGATCCAGGACATCTGCATGGTAGCGATTCAGTAAGTCTCCAACCATATGGCCATTGACACCAGAATTGATAAACTGGATTCCGCCGAGATCAGCATCAAACGAAAATAAATCCTTCAACATTGAAACATAGCCGTCACCCAGAGGATTATGGAGGTTTCGACTGGCAGCAGTAATGCTATCACCAAAAAAGACGATTTTTGATATCATATAAGCGCCTAGAATTGACTTGAGATGTCTTTGAGACTCTTTTTATCAATATCTGGTACCTTGACACCCTCTGTGGGGTGCCCCACTACGAGGAGGAGAAATGGCTTTTCACCTTCAGGTCGATTTAATATTTTTGACAGAAAATTCATAGGACTGGGAGTATGGGTAAGTGTGGCAAGTCCCACATTATGAAGTGCAGATATAAGCATGCCTGTTGCTATCCCAACAGACTCTTTGGCATAGTAATGCTTAATAATCTTTTCCCCCTGATCATTAAGAGCATATTTTTGCTCGAAGATAGCAATCAGTACAGGTGCTTTCTCAAGGAAGGGTTTATCGGCGTCGGTACCAAGTGGTTCTAGAGCCTCAAGCCACGTATCGCCAGCGCGTCCAGCATAAAAATTTCTTTCTTCTTCTTCGGCTGCTATGCGGATTTGTGCTTTTATTGATGAATCTCGAATGATGACAAAATGCCAGGGTTGTTGATTGGCACCGCTTGGTGCTGTACCTGCAGTCTTAAGACAATTATCGATAACCTCTGATGACACTTCCTTGTTTGAAAATTCACGTATGGTTCTTCGGGATTTCATGAATTTATAAAATTCAGCAGATCGCCGAAGCATTTCAGCCTGAGTTAGATCAATGGGTTTATTAAATGGAATGAACTTTTTTGTCATAAGCACCCTAATACTGTGATTCTATTATTCGAATAAAGTAATCAGATGCATCTGGGCATCCATAGGCAAATTGGGCTTAAGCATGAAATGTTGGGGGCGATGGCCTGCTGCGATGTTGCTCTAATAAATTGTTGGATGAATACTTCCACTCTTCGCTTCATGTCTAATCAGCGGAGTTTATCCCGAGCAGGTAGAGGGGACGAGGTCGATTTCTCTTCGTAATAGAGGCGTTATAGTCTTTTTTTAGCAAATGCCCTTCCCGATGGAGTTTTGAGATATTTCTCAAAGGCAATGGCTTGCTCCTTGGACTGAAAAGCGAGATAAGTTTTAATTGTCCACGGTTTGTACCTTGATGAATATTCATCTTCATGACGATTGTGTTCAGATAACCTTCGCTTTAAATCCCCAGTAACTCCTGTATAGAATCGATCAGGATGCGAAATAGATTGAATTATATAAACATAATGCATGTTCACTCCAGGTGCATGCTGCGACGTAGCTCAAATATATAATTGATTGATAATACACGTCTTCGCTTCATGTTATTCAGCTTCGACGCGGTCGACTTCTCCCCGTTGGAGCGAAGTCGAGTACCAGGGGGGGGAGTCGAACCCCCGCAGTGTTGCCAC
>JABMQQ010000049.1 GCA_013202495.1 Fidelibacterota bacterium
GGGTTGACCAGTGGTTAATGTTGTGAGAGAAGCAACTGTGGCTGATGTATTAATACCTGTAGCACTTGGATTTGCCACAATCTCCAATGGTGGATTTGAATCGTTTTCAAAGGTTGCCCAGGTCCAGCTCGCGCCGTATCCGCCACTTTCAAAATCAATGGGAGCATTCTGTGCCAGAACCCCACCAATGGATGCAAAACATACCAGGACAATTAGTAGTGTAGCTTTTGATCTCATTTATTTCTCCATATCTTTATGAGTTTGTTTGTTTAAATAATTAGTAAAAGATTCTTTGGGCGTACGGTCTTCATAGAAGACACCCCAATGTTTCTCCATAACGTCAGGTCCTGATTGTGCTCCACCACCCTTCCAGGGCTCATCAAAAGCCTCAAATAGAAAAGAGGTTACTTGATTGTCATTGATCCAGGTGTTGAATCCTTTAAGGAAGTACTCCTGAGCATCAATGCTTACTTCAGCTTTAACCAACGCTCCCTCTTCGCCGGGCCCTTGTTTATTAGGGTCATAGACGGTTGCCCAACCAGTTTCCGATAAGGCAATTAACATATCAGGATGAAATGCCAGTGCTGATTTATATACGGTATCAATCCAGGAGATTGCTTCCTCAAGCGTTTTCCCGTTCCATAAGGGGTATGCATGTAGACATATGAAATCTATTTCATCTGCGACAAGTTTACTTTCTGGTTTATTCCAGAAGTTATAATCATCTGCTGTTGTTATAGGCAAGGTTGTGTATTGGCGTACGGCTCGAATATATCGAATCAAGTTTTGCATTTCCATGTGGTGCCAGGACCAATCCACCTGGGTTTCATTACCCACATTTACAGCAATAATTTCATCTGGAAATCGATTTGCCAATACAATCCCTCTGGCAATTTGCTCCAGATTGAGCGGTTTTCGCTCGGGTCGTTTGGTCTCATTTTCGAGCCAGATACCCAGCATCACTCGGATAGGGAGTTGGTTATCGTGAATAACCTTCAATACTCGCTCACTATCGTCATCTGATCCATAAACTCGTATAAGATTCCAGTGTTTTGATAGAATGGTCAAATCTTCGAGGATCTCTTCCTCAGTAGGACCTTTTACTCCAGGAGCTTGTCCCTCACGGTAGCAACCGTAGGAGATGGCATTCCCGATCCATTTATCCCCGAGGTAGGGAGAGAATGGGCGTTTCTGAAAGCCAGCTTGTCTGGTGAACACAGTTTCCACCGATCCAATCTTCTGGATCAATTCAGCCTCTGAGAGCACAATAGTTTTCTCCACTACTGGAGTTGCTGGAACCTGTGTTTGACAGTTGAACAATAGGCTGCTCATCAAAAAGATGCTTGCCACTAATAGATGTGTGGATTTCATCGGTTTCCCCTCACGTTTTTCATCAAAGTAAGTATGTTGATACAGTCGCTTCCTATTAGCCTAGGGTGATTTCTATGCGGCGAATTTGCTTAGATCGAATTTTTTGCGCAAAATTCTGCCCTAGATTCGCTCCGTCATAAGTCTGCGTTTGACCTTCTACATCTGTGAGCACCCAGCTCTGGGGTTTCACAGCATTTTCTCCAAAGGTGTCCTTTTGAGTTGGATTATGGTAGGTGACTAGAATGTCACTGAGGAACATGAATGTGAAACTATTTGATGGGGTGGAGATTTCTGTCATCACACCATCTACCAGGATATTTGTTTTCTGTTCCGCCTCAGTAAATAGCCAGGAGGGGAGAACCGGATTGAGGGCAAAACCCAGCTCACCTGAACCATCGACTGAAAATGCCCTGGGACCAATTGCCATTTGCATGAGGATATGAATAAACTCAGCGGTGGCACCGCTAAGCCGGGCGACAAATCCAGTTCCATGCAGATCTGAATTTGGATTGGCGCTACTGACCAGAAACGAAGAATTTTCTAAAATGCTACGTCCATACCGCTCAGGATCAAGGAAGGGAATGAACACTTTTTTAAAATCCTGGAAAAAAGTTTCGTACAAACCGTTACGAAGTAGCTCCAACATGTATTTGTACTCCATATGCAGCCAGATCGATTCATTCTCAAACCATCCTGGGGAGAAAACACGGGCACGCCCGATTTCCATGGGCTGATCGCTGAGATCGGCGTTCACCTTATACATTTCCAGCTTTTTATCATATAGGCCACTGGTTTTGATGTTGCTGGCCAATTGTTGAGCCATCTCGAGCTTGGGTAAGGTACGGAGATAATGTACGGGCCCCTCGAGAAAGAGGGGCAATCTTACAAGTTTAAAGGAGTTTGCCTGGTAACAGGGGAACCCACGACCATTGAGTTTTGGATGCTTGGTTCCAGGATCAGCTATGCTGTCAATGATCTGGTGATCTGTCACCTCATGATAGAAATAGGTCTCAGGGATACCTGTATCCTCATTTAGTGCCTTTTTAATGCTTTGATCGACCTTGCTCACACAAGCCTGGAGAAATTCCTTTATCCAATCCGGTCCTACTGCGATTGTATTACCACTAATCCCCAGGCGTATTTTGGAACGATATTCCTCTTTGGCAGAGGTTGATGTATCCCAATACTCAAAATCAGTAGCCCCATTTGATAAGGCTGCGAAAACCATACTGGCGAAATCATGAAGCTCATCAAATACAAGAATATCTTCACTGGGTGAGGCTTGTTCAAATGCCGCGAGAATAAACTCTGCGTGACGCTTAATTTCTATGGTTTCGCTGAGACTAGATCCCAATACACCAGGTAATCCATTCAATGCATCATACCAATTGGGTTTATCCGTCTCCATCTCAACGCCAATCCCAGAAGGATCAAGGGAGGCTATTTTATTGGTGATGATACTCAAGAATTTGACAAAAAGGGAGGTTCGAACGACTTGACCATGTCCAAATTCGTCATGCATGAGATGTTGATCTTCACTCCTTGAAGCGATAAGTGCGGATTTCTCATCATCAAGACTCACAGAATCCAACTGCATGGTTTTGCCATCCCAGATCACATATTTATCGGACCGAGGCAGCACCCGATGGGCACTATCATGAAATGTGAATTCCTGATAATCAAAAAGGATGTGTCCCAGTTTTTCAGGATAAACACTCAGGTAATTCTCAAGGAGGTCTAGATTGTAGGTCCAATGGTCTGACCAATAACCTTCGGTGAAATCTGTATCATTAATTTTTGTGCATACCGCTAATAGATCTCCCAGCAAGCCATCGGCATTATCTTTAAATACGACGTCCTTTTGCTTTAGAAAGTTGAGCAGTTCGCCTGGACTAATGGGATCCTTTAGAAAGGTGAGGACCTCGGTTGATAATCCGGGTTCAAAATGAGCATTAAGTACCTGTGAGGCAGCTATTTCATCCTCAATACGGTATCTGAC
The DNA here is from genome assembly GCA_013202495.1 of Fidelibacterota bacterium. Classification (GTDB taxonomy): domain Bacteria; phylum Fidelibacterota; class UBA8477; order UBA8477; family JABMPR01; genus JABMPR01. Next base: position 3,371 of record JABMQQ010000049.1, read on the forward strand.
TTCTTTTAACACCAATGGATTAAACCCATCCAGTTGGATCAAGTTGACAAAATGCTCCAGATTCCCCGAGCCCACATCAGGATTGAACAACAGATCTGAACGACGATTTTGGTTGATGTCCCTGAAATTGCCATTTCCCTGTGAGTAGTGTGAGGGAGTTATGCGATAATCGTTATAATCACGCTCAAGATCACCATGTTTCCTGGAATAAAGATGTAGAACAGACTTCGATTTAGTACCTTCAAATGTGTATGGAAAACCACCCCGCAGCACATTATCCAGGAAATTCTGTCTGACGTACATATCAAAAATGGGCTCCCGACTAATAACCAGGTTTTTCTGGGTCAACTCATCAATGATGTTGATGCTTTCTTGAGCTTTACGGCTGAAATAGTCCTTTCTCATGATAGAGGGGAGCAGTGCATTCAAGGCATCCTGAGATTCAGCATGGCCGATGACAGAGCTCACGGTATATGTCTCGCCTGCACCTAATTCTGTGGAAAACATGCTCATGGCTGAGGGATAGCGATTTTCAAAGGCCTGATGATCTAACAGCTTGTCAAAAGGAGTACTAAGGAAAAAATCAGGATAGGAATAATCATTGTGAGTCCCAAAGATTCGTTCGGGATCTACGATGGGAGTAAGTTTCTGCAAGCCTTGTTTGTTGTTCTCATAGCCCACATAGAAATTGCCACGTTCCAACATTTCCACATCTGGTGTGTCAGTTGGCTTCACCTTAGCTTTAAACAAAGGGGCTTTCTCATCGTAGTTTTTGACCTCAACAAAAGCTTCCATCAAACGTCGAATATTTTTCAAGCCAAAATTACCGATACCAAAGGGGACGATGAGGGGGAGACCGTCAAGTCCCTCGAAGGATACATCAATATTGTTTAGATTTGTGATATGCAGGTTCCGAATTATGCCAGCATAGTTTTCCTCAGGAATAGAATGATACTCTACAGTAAAACGGAGCCCCAGGGTCTTGTTTTCCTCCACCAATACCAAATGGGAGGGTGAAATGCGCATGGTTTGGGTTCGTTCAATCTTCTTGTCCTGATAGTGGTCCTGGAATGGCTCATAGAAATTGACGCCAGAACCTGCAGGGAATTTTAGAAAGGTTCTAAAGCCCTGTGTAGGTGCCAATTGATAGGCCCAGTTTGCAGGGAGGAATTCCATAATGGGATTCTCCTTGTCCTGGACACCCATGCTACAGATACCCTGTCCACGATTCACGTAGAATACCCACATGGGTATGCCCATCTTTCCAGCTATTCCTGGGAAGAAACTGGAGAATGGCTTGGCAGCGTTGTAATTGCTGATGATGAAATCACCATTCTTATCTAATTGGTACTTGGGCTTTGTAGAAGAATTCAATCTAATTACCTCTAATTATCAATTTCATATGGACCAGACATCTGAAGTGGTCATATATGTCTATAGTTGTACTCTCACTGTCTGAACAGAGTTCTCTGGGATAGTTACATCAGCAAACTCACCAGCAACCTGCAACTTGTATTGTATGGGAGATGCAGTTGTATTCAGAACTTGCACACTCATCAAACCAAACTCATTCACAGTGGCACAAAAGTGGAGATCATCTGGATTCAATCCATCAGTATGAGCTTGAGTTTGAATGGCTTTATCTCCAGGTCGGATGGTTCTGCTGAACTGAGCCAAAACCGAATAGACAGGTGTGTAATAAACATCCAGTGAATCCGTATCGATCATGATGGGAGCACCACAGAAGTTACCGACATGGTTTGGACCACCTTGTTGATCCAGGACGATATTCCAATCCACCCAACCCGTTGCCCAATGATCAAGGCTGACAATGATATTGCGGGCATAACGATGAACTGGTGTATATAAGGGATGATCTTCACCATTTCCTGGTGTCCAGGGGACTGCATATCCCCAATCTGAAGCTGAGGGTGTCCACCAGAATTCATCATTCTTAAACCAGTTTTTCTCAGTACGTCCTTCTGGATCTGTGCAATCGGCAGGTGCTGGTTTACCTAGATCATCAATGCAACCTTCTGTGTGAACGATGGTATAATCAGGATACTTGGCATGTACTCGATCAAAGACTTCTTCATAAACTTTGAAGGTGCTTTCATACCAATGTACTGCCATGCCATAGATATATTTTTCTTCCACATCAGCAGGGTAAAGGACTTCTGACCATTCTTCGATACCATCACGGTTCTGATCAAAGATCAACAGGCGTGCATTTTCGAATCCAGCGTTACGTAATCCAGGTCCAAGATGTTTCTGAACAAATTCACTCTGAGTTTCAGGACTGAAGTTCATGCTTTCCCACTGGCCATTGTTGCCATGAGGTTCGTTTACAGGGGTGAGACCCCAGATGTTGACGCCTGCAGCCTTATAGGCTTCAAAATAACGTACGAGATAATCTGCATAGGTACTGACGAACTCTGGCTTTAATGAACCGCCTGTGCCCTGCCAATTATTCTCAGCGGTCATGGGCTGATAATACATCTCAATATCTTTCATCCAGGCGGGCGCTGTCCAGGCTGAAGCAATGATGCGGAGTTCAGAATCTTTTTGAGATTGTTTGATCTTGAGAGCTTCCTGAATCATGGGTAGGAGATCGTACTTGCTGTCCTTGATACCTGGATAATCTGCTGTGGCAAAGCCCACTGAATCCTCTTTTATACTAAAAGATTTAAGCTCAGTATCGCCGGCTTGCTCTGCGTATGAGTACTTGCCTTCTACAGAAAAGTCACAGGCTCCGATGTGAGTTCGGGTCAGGGAGAAATTTGCTCCTTCTTCGCCATAAATATTCTGCATGACCTCCATGCGATCTTGTGGTTCCAAATGAGCCAGGACAAACGCTGAAGATTCAGTGAATGAAGTTCCAATGCCATCAATCGTCTGTTTAACACTATCAGGAAAGACTTGAAGGACGATCCCTTCAGCCTGTCCTGAATTGAATTTGACATTCTCCTGTACTGCGAGTTTGCTCCCGCTGGCAGAAGTAAGTAGAATCTCAGTTGTAGATGTAAGCTTCTGACTGGGCATTTGAGGTGTTGGGTCAGGTTTGGAACCACAAGCCACAAACAGTAAGCTTAACAATAGCAGGGTATAAACGCCGCTTCTAAATTGTCTTTTCATAATATTTAGTTCATCCCAAAATTAATTTTCTGTAGCATCTGCCACTGCGACTTTACCGCGCCGGGCTTCAAGTTGTGTACGGATATCGTACGCTTTTCCTTCTGTGAGTTTGTATGTAGAAATTATCCACAAGGCGGTCACAGAAGTAAGCAGGGGAATACCCACATCGAACACTCTGATCAGGAATAAAGTGTTTTCTGATTGGGCTGCTCCTAAAGCCACATCAAAACCGGAGACCTTAAGCAATATGCCTGTCAGAAGACCTGCCAGGGCCATACCCACTTTGACCATCCACCAGTAGATAGCTCCGAAAACACCTTCTCGGCGTTGATGGGTCTCGAGCTCGTCATAGTCACAGACATCAGAAATCATGGATCCCATGAGTGTAAACAAGGAACCGGTACCAAAGGCTACGAATGGTGCGGCGTACAGGAGCCAGTATGGATAGTCAGGATTGTATCCCACCCATTTGATGGCATAACCGAGGATGGATAGTGAGATGGTAATGAGAAATGTTTTGCGCTTCCCAATCTTGGTTGCGATCCAGCCGGTCAATGGTATGACGCCCAGCGTTGCAATTGATGTAAGCATACCAAACCAGCCCATGAGTTTTCCAGCATCTCCATCATTGCCACCGAAGAGATAGTAGATCATGACATAAATGGAGAAAGACATTCCCAGTTGAAAACCATTGAAAACCAGAAAAGTGGCCCCGCATAATTTTACAAAGGGCCTGCACTTGAAGGTGGTCACAATCCCTTTGAAAAACTCGCTCATATTTTCACCGATGCTCTTGCCTGCATTTTTTACAGGTTCCAGAGTTTGTCTTTCTTTTAAGAAGATGGCAGGAATAATTCCAAATACAGCGACGATGATTCCAACAGCGATAGCCAGTGTGCGAGCACCGTGCACGGTGTCCCTGAACAGGGCGCTGGACATGATGGCGTAGAACCAGGGGACACCCAGCCAGGCCAGTTGACCCACTGTGTTGGCAAAGGCATGCAGACGAGTACGTTCATGATAATCTGGTGTCATTTCATAACCGAAGGCCACAAAAGGCGTGGCAAAAACCGTATAGGCCAGGAAGAAGAGAATGGACATGGCCATGAAATACCAGAAGTAGGTGACAAAGAATTTTTCACTCTTTCTCAGCTTGAGTGAATGAATGGTGGCGGTTCCAGTTCCCACCAATCCTGCGAGATGTATAGAAATATTATCCAGGGACTGGATATCCAGGGTTTCATTGCCGGTCTGATCTCCCGTGGAGGTACTTCTGGCAAGATCAACTAGCTTGAACTTGTATAGATTGCCTTTTCCATCTTCAGACATCTCCTCAGTAAGTTGAATAGAGTAAGACTCACCAGCGCTTCCATTAATCGCGGCTGCTTCATTGAAGACAACGTGAAATGAATCAAACTCAGGGATATTCACATTGATCTCAACTTGTGGGAAACCATCTAGATTTGTGGCCATTGATGAGCCAGCTTCAGTAGCAAGTGCTTCTGGTCCATAAAAAGTAAAACTGGCTTCGCTAATGGCTTCTTCTGAATAATCTAGGACCACGCCACCCGCATCATTAAAGACGGCATCTGTTTCGGTATCTGCAATGGTTTGATGTTGCTTGATGGGAGTCTTATCAAGAATATCGATGTAGCCAGAAGGCAATTGCCACATGAGTGCGAAAATAATTCCAGCCAATATAGCGCCAGCAAAGATGAAGGGACGACGTCTGCCCCAGCGAGTTCTCGTATTGTCTGAGATGTATCCCAGTAGGGGATCAGAGACTGCGTCAAAAATACGGGGGATGGCACCAATAAGACCTACCCATAAGACATCCATGCCGAGACCAAGATTGAGGATAACCACCATGGCAGGCAGAGCTGCTGCCTGAAGGTTGTTAACCAGCATACCAACAGCGTATGCCGATTTCTGTTTTAACGAAATTCGATCTTCTCGTGCAGTTTTGTAGTGTGTTTTTGCACTCATGTGCGAGACTCCTTCATTACTCATTTCTTAAAGAGAATATATTTGATAGATCTGTGAGGATTTTTTTCAGTATCCTTAAAAATTTGGCACATACTATGA
>JABMQQ010000050.1 GCA_013202495.1 Fidelibacterota bacterium
AAAAAGTGCTCTGAATCAGGATCACTCCTTGGTCTGTGGCATTTATCAAATTGTTAGATTGCTTGCATACCAGCAAGTGGTACCATCTTGTATATTGTTTGAATTGAGGAATGTATAGAAAGGTAAACCATGTATAAAAGAATCCTGAGTATAATTGTCACATTTGGAGTAATCGGTGGTCTATTCGCCGCCAGCAATCCAGTCTCTGAACGCTCACATCTGAATCTGAAGTCATTTGATGCAAATCATTCTACTATAGAAGCTCGCACACCAGAATATTCCATTGGTAGAATTAGTTTTACTCAGGGGGAATATGATTTTTTAAATACCGATATGGATGGACAGATTCGTCTCATAGGTGCTCCAGATCTTCCTACTACCTCAACACTATTAGCCGTACCGGCTACAGGTGATCTCCAGACAGAAATTTCATATACTTCTATTCGTATAGAAACCAATGTTGATCTCGCACCTTTTCAACCAGTACAACTGGAAGCACGGGCAAGTAATGGCGAATTTGCCATTGATAGAGAAATCTATGAACAAAACGCCTGGTTTCCACAATCACCTGTAATTCTTCACGAACGCATCCAAATGCGCGACTTGACTCTAGTGACTGTTGAAGTAAGTCCCTTCCAATACAATCCCGTTACCAAGGAATTGCGTATTTATGAGGGTTTGGAAGTTAGCTTGAATCACAGCGAACCTCTATTAGCGCCAGATCGACCCATCTCAAGATTTTTTGAACCTATCTATCATAACATGGTCCCCAATTCAACCCTGGTTCTGGAACCAAATTACCAAATACCCTCTATTCTTTTTATTCATCCCGAAAATTCAACCGTGACAACTGTACTTCAGGCACTCCTGGATTGGAGACATGAAAAGGGTTTTGAAGTCCACAGTGCCAGTACGCTTCAAACCGGTACCTCGAACTCTTCTATCAAGAATTATATCCAGACCGCTTACAACACCTGGATCAATCCTCCTGAGTTTGTCGTGTTAGTGGGAGATGCAGGTGGAACCTTTAACATTCCAACCTGGATAGAGAATTTCTCAAATTATAACGGTGAAGGTGATCTCCCTTATGTTCACCTCGCTGGTTCAGACTATATCGCTGACGCCTTCATTGGAAGACTCCCCTTTGGCTCTACAACTGAATTCACCAATATCATCAGCAAGATTTTGAATTATGAAAAGAATCCCAGCACCTTTGATACAGACTGGTACACCAGGGCACTTCTGGTAGGGGATCAAGCCTCTTCGGGACTTTCCACAATCATGACCAATCGAAATATCAACGAGTTATTGGAAGCCAATGGATACCAGGACAATTTTGAGGTCTATGGCGGTTCATTTGTCAGTCAGATTGCTTCGGGAATCAATTCTGGAGTTTCCTACTTCAACTATCGTGGATGGTTGGGGATGAGTGGATGGGGAAATAGCAATACATCATCCCTTACCAATGGAGCTAATTTACCCTTCGTAACTATTTTGACTTGCGGAACGGGTAGCTTCACCGGCGATTCTCGATCAGAACAATTTTTAAGGGTAGGAACCAGTTCAGTACCCAAGGGTGCCATTGGCGCCGTTGGCACAGCAACGTCTGGAACCCATACCCTATATAACAACTGCGTATCTGTTGGTATATACCACGGTATCTTTAGTGATGAGATTTATTATGCAGGAGCTGCGGTTGAACGTGGTCGTTTAAATCTGAATCAGACCTATCCCTCCACAACAAGTGATTACGTGAAAATTTTTAGTCACTGGAATAACCTTATGGGTGATCCTTCAACTGAATTGTGGACTGGTGTCCCTCAAAACATCCAATTGGATGCCGCTGCTCAAATTCCCGATGATGCTCATTATCTGGATATTACTGTTCTGGATGAATTCGACAATGTCATACAAGACGCCTGGGTTACCCTCACTGGGAACAATGTGTTTGTCTCCGGTTATTCAGATGTGGACGGCATGCTGGTCCTTGATCTACCAGACATTCTACCAACTGTGATGACCTTGACTGCTACAAAGCACAATTTCAAACCACGTCAGATTGATGTGGCTGTAAGTAATGACAATTTCGTTGTTCTGATTGATGCAGCCACCCTCAATGAAACTGTTGGTAATAGTGATGGTATGCTCAACCCAGGTGAATCAGCTCAGTTTGATCTAACCTTTTCAAACCATGCTGCTACAACTATCACAAATGTTTTTGTAACAGTTGCTGGTGAGAATGCTCCCCCTGTCGATTATTTCTATGCTAGCTTGACTGCAGGTACCAGTGTGGTCCTGAATGATCAAACCTTTTCCCTGCCAGCCGACTATCCAGGTATGGCCAAATATGATGTCGCAATACACGTAAGTGCGGAGAGCGCCTCATATATTGATCATAGAAGATTTGATGTCTATGCACCCTATTTGCAGGTTCATACTCTCGCTGAACCAGGTTTTCCACCATATTCTTTTGATCCTGGTGAAGTAACAAATCTGGTCCTTCATGCTGAAAATATTGGAACTCTGGGCAGTAGTAATTTGACAGCCACTTTGCATTGCTCTGACCCGAATCTTGAACTTGTTGATTCAGTTGCAGTCTTTTTGGATGCTGAACCAGGTTCATCCACATCAAATGTTGCTTCTAGTTTTGAAATTAACATCAACACCCAGGTAACTGTGGGCGTTCAAATCCCCATCCAGGTAGAATTTACTGATGATAATGGATTTGTAGAAAGGGTGTCCCTGCTGCTGCCTATTGGAACACCTGGAATAGACGATCCAACTGGACCGGATGCTGGTGGTTACTTCTGTTATGATAGTGAGGATCTGGCCTATGCTCTGGCTCCCGATTATAACTGGATTGAAATTGTACCTGGAATGGGTTCATATACTGGAACCCTGGTTCCCCTCAATGACAATGGAAATAATCAGGAAGACATCGTTACCGTGAATCTTCCATTTGATTTTGGATTTTATGGAGAGGATTACAATCAGGTTTCTATCTGTTCTAACGGATATATCGCTCTGGGCACCAGCGAAACCGCTCTTTTTAGAAATTATCCAATGCCTGGTCCTCTGGGACCAAACCCCATGATAGCTGCCTTTTGGGATGATCTGGTCATGGGTAGTGGCGATGTATATACCTATTCCAATGTTTCAGAGCATATTTTCATAATTGAATACCATAATATGCAGAATGCCTTCAGTGGTGATCTTGAAAAATTTCAGATCATCCTCTATGATGCCGATTATTACGGTAGTACTGACGGCAATGGTGACATTAAAATTCAATATCACACCTACAATAATAACAATGCTGGTTCCAGCTTTTCATCTTCCCATGGCCAATATTCCACCACAGGGATTGAAGACCACACTGGCCAGCTAGGTATGCAGTATACTTTTAATAATATGTGGGCCGAAACAGCTCATGTGTTGACTGACGAATCCGCTCTCTTCTTTACCACCAGAACAGACGCTATTCTACCGTGTCCAGGTTGGGGCAGAGGAGATATCAATAATGATGGATACCGTGGTGTCCAGGATCTGGTGATTCTCATCAATGTCATGCTGGGTGATGGTGAATTCGGTGAATGTGAATTCTGGGCTGCTGACAAGTCTCTTGATTCACTGATTAGCATCAGTGATGTGGTCCTGTTGGTTGATGAAATCATGGGCGTAGGTCTGCCTCGTGTAAGCCTATCTGAACCTAAGGCTGATTTCATTATTGAGAATGGAAGTCTCGTTCTTCGGGCTTCAGAACCTGTTGAAGCTTTTAGTTTTACCCTGAAGTCTACGACACAGCCAAGTATCATGAATTATCCTGGTTTGACTATTACATCAAGGGAATCGGATGAGGGTCTAAAAGTGCTGGGCTATTGGACTGGAGAGGCACCCCTAGAGGTGGAGATATTAAAAACTCAGGATACTCAGTTTGAAATTTCTCATCCTCAGGTAGCTGGTGCTGCAGGTGTGATGATGAAATCAGGGACAACGCTAATACCTGAAAGTTTTGAGATTACTTCGGTTTATCCCAACCCATTTAATCCAACAGTAAATATCAGTTATAATCTTCCTGCAGCAGAAGAGGTTTCTATACACATCTATAATGCTCTGGGACAGGAAGTGAAATACTCAACAAGTCAGCTTCAGGCTGGTCAGCATGTCTTCACCTGGAATGGCGTGGATCAGCACAATCGTTTGGTAAGTTCTGGCATTTATTTTGCCAGAATCACAACAGCTGATGCCAGTCAAATGGTTAAGCTGACCTATTTGCGTTAAGCGCTGGAGAAGATCAGGGGATCGCTCATGAATAAGAACCTTTTGCTCGTTGAAGATGATGTTGAAATCATCAGCCTTTTAAAGGAAGGTCTGCGCTATGAAGGGTTTGAGCTCACTATCTCAAAGGATGGAGACAGTGGTCTTGAAAAAGCACGTCAGGGAGACTATGGTCTCATTCTTATGGATTGGATGCTCCCGGAAATATCAGGCATCGAAGTTGTGAGAGCTTTGCATGAGGACAATGTGCATACTCCTGTCATTATGCTCACAGCACGTCATGATGAATTGGATAAGGTAGCCGCTCTGGAAGCAGGCTGTGATGATTACATCACCAAGCCTTTCAGCATCAAGGAATTGGTTGCCAGAATAAATGCTGTCATGCGCCGCGCTGCATCCAATGTGATGGATGAAGAAGGTACGGAGCGTAAAATCAGTAAAGGAGAGCTGGAAATCGACCTGGAAAAACGGGCTGTTTCCATTCGTGGCAAAGAGATTCAAT
>JABMQQ010000051.1 GCA_013202495.1 Fidelibacterota bacterium
AAAAAGGCTTTCATTTCGTGTGGTTTTTCAGATTATGACGAGAACCCTTACTGAAAAAGAAATCGACAAAGATTTCCGAATGATTCTCAAAGGCTTGGAAGACGCGTACAACGCCACACTAAGAGAGGCAATCTAGTGATCAATGATGTCCTGAGTAAGTTTGAAGACAAGGTAAGATTACTGGTTGCTCATGTGAGTTTACTAAAAAAAGAAAACCTTTCACTTCGTAATCAGATCATAGAACGATCTGCTGATGGTGCACTTGGAAATAAAGCTGCCGTCCGTGGTAAGTTAAATAGTATGATTGAAATGATCGATGCGGAGCTGGAACTTTTATGACGCGAATTCTACCTGGTGAATGAATAAGTGAACGACGCAATGAATACTACTGATAACAATACGGTTCAAGTTACGATATATGGAAAAACTTACACTATCAAGGGTAAGGCAGATTCCAGTTATATCAGTGGTGTCGCTAATTACGTCGATATGAAAATGAGAGAAGTTGACGACGGTCCCAATACTGCTTCGGCTGAGGGGAAGATAGCCATTCTGGCTGGTATGAACATTACTGATGAGTTATTTTCAGCCCGTCAAGAGAGCGAGAAGTTAGCAAATCGATTCGAGGAGCGTGTACAAGCGCTCACAGAACTCATTGACGAGACACTTAGCACTTAGGTTTAGAATTCCGTATAGCGGTGTGTCCGCACCGATCTCCTGTTTACAGGCATAATATTTTCCGAAGGTCTTCATTCTAATATGAAAGGTGAAACCTATGGATATTTCCCAATTTCTACCCCTAATTGCTGTCATCCTGGGGTTTGGTATCGCTATACCCCTTGTATCCTATTCATTTAAACAAAACGCAAAAAATGCCGGTACGCTGGCAGAGCAAATTCTTGCTACCGCTGAAAAAGACGCCATCTCAATCAAGAAGGAAAAAGAGCTGGAAGCCAGGGATGAATCCATGAAGATCATCCAGCAGGCGGAAGAAGATGCGCAGCTTAAACTTGTGGAAGTTCGGGAATCTCAGAAAAATGTTTCCAATCGAGAGAACAAACTGGATAACAAGTCAGAAGCTCTGGATAGGAAAGAAGTTGAAATTCGCAAAGTGGAAGCCCAGGTCTCCCAATCACTGAAAGAAGTAGAGGCTGAGAAACAGCGTTACGAAGAAGTAGTGCAGCAGGAAAATGAAAAATTGGAGCGTATTGCCCGCATGACCCAGGAAGAGGCGAAAGGTACGCTCATTGAAAATTTGAAAGAAGTGGCCAATTCTGAGGCAGCCCAGGTTGTGAAGCAGATCAGGGAAACCGCTGTAGCGACCGCCACCAAAGAAGCCAATAAAATTGTTATCTCCGCCATACAGCGATCGGCAGCCGATCATACTGCTGAATCTACAGTTTCGGTTGTGGAATTACCTTCTGATCAAATGAAGGGACGTGTCATCGGCCGAGAGGGCAGAAATATACGTACCTTTGAACAGCTCACAGGTGTTGAGCTCATTGTTGATGATACCCCTGAGGCAGTAGTACTTTCAGGTTTTGATCCAGTACGGCGTGAAATTGCCCGAGTGGCTCTGACCAATCTGGTTCAGGATGGTCGTATTCACCCTGCCCGAATTGAAGAAATGATCGCTAAGGCCACTGCCGATGTGGATGAAGAGATGCGGGTTGCCGCTGAGGAAGCTCTGGCTGAATTGCATTTGCCAGCATTCCACGCTCAAATCATGAAGCTGGTTGGTCGTCTTAAATACCGTACCAGCTATGGGCAAAACATCCTGAAACATAGTATTGAGGTGGGTTGGCTAACCGGTCTCATGGCATCAGAATTAGGCATGGATGGTGTTCTTGCCAGACGTGCTGGATTCCTGCATGATCTGGGAAAGGCAATCGATAGAAATACGGATGGAACCCATGCATTAATTGGTGGTGAATATGCTCGTAAGTTTGGTGAGCCTGAGGCTGTCATCAATGCTATTGAATCTCACCACGAAGAAGTACCCATGACAGGACCAATCTCCGCATTGGTGCAATCCGCTGATGCCATTAGTGGCTCTCGTCGGGGAGCTCGTGGAGATACGCTGGAAAGTTACATCAAACGTCTGAGAAATCTTGAAGGTATTGCTACGGGATTTGAGGGGGTCTCCAAATCATACGCTATTCAAGCTGGTCGTGAAGTCAGGGTTATGGTTGAAAGTGACAAGATTGATGATAACAGAGCTCAGACCTTAAGTATGGAAATTGCCGGACGTATCGAAGCTGAAATGACCTATCCTGGACAGATCAAGGTTGTGGTCATAAGAGAATCGAGGAGCACTGCAGTTGCCAAATAGTCCTCTCATTTTAAGTGGCAAAGAAGTTTCACTTGCCGTGAAATCCGATCTTAAAGTGCGAATTGAAAAATTGAAGGAAACGGGGATCATCCCGGGTTTAACTGCTGTATTGGTTGGTGAAGATCCTGCATCCCAGGTTTATGTGCGATCCAAAGAGCGTCAGAGTGCCAAGCTGGGATTCAATTCTCAGGTACTCAGGCTGGATGCCAGCACCTCACAAGACGAGCTTATAAAGGTTGTTCAGGATCTCAATCAAGATGAGAAGGTCCATGGAATTCTCGTACAACTGCCCCTGCCTAAGCATATTGACTCACAATTGATCATTGAGACGATTAATCCTGAAAAGGATGTGGATGGATTTCATCCAGTCAGTGTGGGTAAGCTGGTGTTGGATTTAGATGGTTTTGTCTCATGCACGCCGGCTGGTATTCTTGAGATCATGAAATATTATAAGATCGAGACCTCTGGGAAGCATGTGGTTGTTGTGGGTCGCTCGAATATTGTGGGTAAACCCATGGCCAATCTCATGATTCAGAAAAAGGATCTGGGAAATGCGACTGTAACATTGGTTCATACCAGGACACCTGATATGGGTGTGCATACACGTCAAGCTGATATCCTGATTGCTGCTGCCGGTGTTCCAGAATTTATTACTGAGGACATGGTCAAAGATGGTGCGGTTGTAATTGATGTTGGAATCAATCGCGTTGATGATGCCACTGTAGATAAGGGATATCGTCTGGTTGGCGATGTTGATTTTGCCGGAGTTTCTGAAAAATGCGTTGCTATTACACCTGTTCCTGGTGGTGTTGGTCCTATGACTATCGCCATGTTGCTCTCAAACACAGTTAAAGCGGCTGAGAACAGCCTTAAATAGTTTTTGCAGAGACTAGGGTCACTTATACCTTAGCGCGCTTTTAAAAGCCTGGACATTGAGCTGTCATCCTGCCTGCCAAGTCGAAGCTGTGAGGCGTAGACTGGAGGCTCTCGAAGGACGAAATGTCCCTTGAAAATCATAATGTCAAATCTTTGACATACGTATCCGTCCGGCTTCGCTAAAAATAGCTTCGCCGTGACAGGCCCGTAGCTTCCCCCTACGTCTTTCAGACTACGGTGGGACAGGCAACTTCCCCCGCTAGAGCGGGGTCCGCTACGGGAATTGAAAAGTTAGTTGAAGTACTCTTGACTCAGGTCAAAGATACTATATGCGCCCGTAGCTCAGCTGGATAGAGCGTCGGTTTCCGGTACCGAAGGTCGCAGGTTCGACTCCTGCCGGGCGTACACTCTAACCCCCTGAACTACAGGGGGTTATGTTTTTCTGGCAGATGAGCTAAAATGAGCGTTCCCCGCAATAATCATCAGATATCACCGAATAATGTGCAGGAAATGGGGTACAGGTGGGGAACGTTTTTTTAACAGGAATTGGAAATGTTGGTGGAGAGATTCAAAATTCTTTTGAATCTGGTAGGCAATACAAATCCTCATCATTATACTTTGATGCGCTTCTCGTCGTATTGAATGGCTAAATTGAGCAATTAAATTTGAGGGTTGAATGTCAAAATATGAATTCAAAGTGAAAGAGTTAGCGCCAGTAACCCACGCCTACTTAATCAAGGATCAGGGTGTAATGTTCTGGTATGAAGGAGAAACACCTGAATATGATCCAGTCCAGATGAAAATTGCAGATGGAATAGAAGAAGAAATCACACGCCCCCTGTTGAGGGACAGGAAAACGATTCGAATTTGTACTGACAATGGTCGAGAAAATTGTATCCGTCATATTAATACACGAATCGCGAACTATTTGCTTGATCAATATGAAGCAACTATTGATACAGCTCCTGATTCTGTAATTGAGCTGTATTCAATAAAAATTGATTTGTTTTATCGCTGGTTCTGGAAGCAGAGCAGGAAATCCAATCAAAGAATATTTGAGCGATTTCTTCGGCATGTGAGGACAAGACGTAGTAGGTCAGAAAAACTAGCAACTTGGCATACTCTCAAGGAAGCAGCTGAATATGCCCGGACTGGGGTGACGAAACTGCGCGAGCTTATCGATGAGGGAAAGCTTAAATCCTATCGACTTGATGACGCCAAATCGAAATCAACCATCTTGATCAATCGTAAAGATCTTGATGCCATGATCCTGTTTGATCGGTCTAGCGGGTTGACTAAACGTCAGCAAGAGAGACTTGCTTCATATTCCGAATAGATGTGATTTCATTACATTGGTGATTGGCGTAATTGCAATAAAGTCTAACCCACCAGAGAAGTGATCCAGTCTTGATTTAGGCAATTACCTCAAAATTTTATGGTTTGTCTAGAAAAGATAATCATACCTCGAGGGACTTCAACAAATAAAATCGATCAAGCTCGGTGACGATAATATTTTCGATCATCATCAAATAAATAATAATCAGGTGTTACTCCATAATCTTCAGGATTAAAATTCGCTAATAACCATTTAAGAGCCTGAGGGAATTGGAATTTTCGCTTGAGCTGGATCAAATTTACCGAGTTGGTGGAACCATTGCACCCACCTTGATTGTAGTGACAGTAGCCATGATTGTTAACATGTTTTCCATTGGGTTTTGGATAGTATGACATAGCTTTTTCACCACATCGCGGGCAGATCCAATATCTACCTTTAGGTTTCTCGTCCATAATTTTTTCATAAACAAGCTTGAACGGAACCCTCTCATTCATTTTCCTCAAGTCACTGTTTGGATCATTCATGTCAGTGTGTTTTTTAATATCGATTTCCTGTTGAGCCCTACTAAATGCATTATTCTTTAAATGTTCTACTTTTTCTTGTCTTTCACGAAGTTTCTCTCTGCCAGATAAGTTGACATCTTCAGAATCCTCATCTAAATATACGTTTGGTCTATCGCCCATCTCTTGTCTCCCATACCGATGTGGATCAGAATATTCAGTGCCACTATTGCTAGCAAGCCAACCGCTATCATCATCAAGCCATTCAGTTGATGATTCTTGACTTTTGGAAGGGTTGAAGAGTTCAGAATCGTTACCCCAGCTATGAAGGAATTGACTCAATTCTAGACTTGGGCTTTCCTTGAAAACATCAGAGAAATGAGATCGTATATTAGGCGTTGCTCTAGACCTGGGGAATAGGGCAGACAGTTCTCTTTGATTATAAGCGAGCAGGCTACGTCCTATGTATTTGGAGAAAAAATCATGCCTCTTATGAGTAGGTTCATCCATCGATAGATGGAGTGTACAATTATCGTATATTTCTCTAAAACTTCTCCGGAAATCACTTAAGAAGGCCCAAGGTAATGTAGGGCCTGTTTTAACAAATTTTAGCTTAATATTTGTTGAAGCCAATTGCATTGAAAGTTTCTTTTGTGAGACAGTAAAGAAATCAGTGCTATTCAAGATTAAACGAATGGGTGAGGAATTTTGTTTTTCCACATATGCTTTCCACCATACGAAAATAGGGAAGCAATAATGACCTACATGATCGTCATTTATGCCAGATGACGAAACAAATTTTTTGTAGTGGTCCCTCGACTCATCATCCCACTCATTATGATCTTCGATGATTGATGTTACATGAAATGAGTACAGGTCAATAAAGTGCCAAACCCGTATTTCGGTATGTGGATGACTACCTGTTTGTAAATATTCTATTGAAACATAATATTTCTCGCCGGATCTTGCAGCGATGTTATTTCTTTCTGCAAAATGACGCGAAAGAGTTTCTAGTCCTCTCACTCTTTGAGCACCAAGGTTTTCTTCACCGTCGAGTTCAAGCCATAATAAAAGGAGAATTTTCCTTTCTTCCCGAGTTGAAATTTCGGACTTCCTTAAATACTTGTGGATTGTGGATATTGAGAAACGGTGACCCGTATTATCCAGTATCTTTTTTAATGACCGAATATCATCAGCAGGATTATCAAGAGCAGTATTATAGATCAGAGAAATGCTATCTTTGCCTAGTGACTTGGGGTTGGATTTGGGGCGTCTACTCATAGGGAATAATCCTACAACGCCCTCCTTCTCGTAGCGTTTTATCCAAGTGTACATGCTACCCCGACTTACCCCTATATCATGACAAACCTTTGTAATATGCTCTCCAGCTATCACACGCTTAACAGATATTTCCTTGTTATGTTCACTGATCATCAGGAATTAAGATAAAGTCTGTTCGGAAACATACTATACATATATTTCACTTTCACCGTATAAAGCGACCAACTTTTTGTGGTGTTTTTCCCACTCTCAGACAAGCGTTTTGCATACTTAAAAGGCGATAGTAGCAAGCCAAAGAATGAGTCTTAAGCACAATATTAGGGTGGAGCTCTATGTCCCTATCGCTAGCAATTAAGCATCAATGGATAGCCTATATTTGGACCAATTTCAAGTTCAACAACGAGATGCAGGAACAGCTCATGCCTATACTGTATAGGGGTTTTAGCTGCGACGAATTAAATATCAAAAGCCATTCAACGATACTAAAACATATTATATTTATTTGAATATAGTTAGGAACAAGATATGTCCATTTAACCAAAAGTGTTTGCTATGGAGGTGAATGCTAACCGAAAATTGAAAATGCGTTTTGTTGCACCTCAAGAACAGCCATCAACAATATCCACCAGTTAAATTTTAGGTCAAAGACCTCTTTTATTATATATATAGACTTATTAAACTAACTATAGATAACTGTACATAGTAGTATAGTTAGATATAATAAAAGGCATTATTTTGTTTTTTATTTGATGAATCTTTCTGTTTTAACTTGTCACTGAACTCGTAAGCATCCCAATCAGATTTCATTCCATTCGAGATGGCTGAGAACTAGATAATGTTCCTCGTCGTTGAAGAATGTGTAGAGGAAATTATTCCTCATTTTTCCCGATATGAAGTATGGAGGAACTCTTCCTCCACTATCCAACATTTCATATCAAAAAGGAGAAAATCATGAGTCCCCACACAAAGCCAGTGGAAGCCGCTGCTATTGTATCAACTATCAGTGATGCTGAGATCCTGACTGAATATGTTCGTAGGTTTAATATCGCTGGAGGTGAATCCATAGGGACTGCACGAGAAGCTGCAAACCATTTCAGAGCATTCTTCTCGGATGCCAGCAAGAAGGAGCGCTTTGTCGTCTGCTACCTCAACGGTCAACACCAGGTTCTTTCCACGGAAGTACTCTTCGAAGGCTCCCTGACGACTTCTGCAGTGTACCCAAGGGAAATCATCACGCGGGTCATTGAAACAGCTTCAGCGGCCATCGTGGTAGCTCACAACCATCCGTCAGGGCTTACGACACCCTCCTCAAGCGATCGTGCGGTGACGAAGAAACTTTCGACTGCTCTCGCGGCAATAGACGTTGGATTACTTGACCACATCATTATCGGTGGTGCGGATCATTATTCTTTCGCCGATAACCGTTTACTGTAAACCCCCCGGCTCCACACCACAAACACCATAACAAAATAGCACATCACCAGAACCCCTGTTGAAGATTCTGAGTGGATTGACTCACATCCTCCATAAGGAAAAAATACAGGGATTTTGGCGATATGTAATGTGGGAGAGAACCTCTGTTCCCTAAACCACATAACAAAAAAAGGAGAAAGATTATGACCTTACTACTGCATCAAGGCGGGCAAGAATGTTCATTGCAAGATCTTAGGGACATCCCCATGCCTGCAGAAACCCACTCATTCAAACCGGTCAGCCATTATGATCTGGCTGTCAATATCGTTAAGGTAGCTGGAGAGCTGTTGTCTGAATTCTCACTAAGGAGCAGCCAGTACGGAGTTGCTCGGGATGGTGGCCAGCTATTTGGTGTCCACACGTTCCAGAACTCCAATTCCGAATTAGGACTATCAATCGCATTCCGGAATTCTATGGATAAGTCACTCTCTGTCGGCATGGCATTCGGAGCATCTGTCTTTGTCTGCGACAACCTCGCTTTGCTCGGTGAGATCGTCAAGATCAGAAAACATACAACTTTCGTTCACCATGATCTGGAGGAGATGATCCTGACAGGAGTCTACCGTGCCAGGACATCGTTCATCAGCGCTGTTGATGATGCTAGACTAATGCAACAGATCGAGATCTCAACGGATGGAGCGTACCGTGCTCTTGGTCACCTCTTCGGACACAAAGTGCTTTCCCCCAGGCAAATGCCTGTGGCACTGAAGGAATGGAATCTTCCCTCTCATGAGGAGTTCGAGCCAAGAACACTTTGGTCTTTGTACAATGCTGTGACTGAAGCTCTGAAAAGTTCACCCCCTCAGAGCATCCTGGAGAGACACATTCAGTTACATGCCCACCTCTTACCCAACCAGGAACGCTGGTCAGCATGAGCCGGGAGTTTTTCCGGGTGTTGGTGGTTCTGGGGCTCCAGCTACTGGCAACATTTACAGAAACCGCCTTTAACAAAGCAGCAGAACGTGAAAGAAAGGAGAGATCCGATGACTAAACAAGAGATTCTGGATACCATTGAACTGAGACAGTCAACACTCACTACGTGGAGCGCATGTGCGCTCATGTATAAGTTCAGACATATTGATAAACTTGAACCCGCATTCCGCTACCCTGGTACAATCCACGGTAGCGCACTTCACCTTGTGCTCTCATGGCTACATGCAGGGCAGTGGAAAGGTGATCTAAGGGCTCTATATACCAAAGCTCTCAACTACTATCTCTATGCCTCTGATGAGTCGCATATCCCTGTGAGATGGAAAAGGGATATGGTGAAGGAGATTGAGGCATTGAAGGTCAATGCGGTGGAGATCCTGGAGAACTATCGGAGTAAGGCATATAATAAAGAGGCTTTGGTGCTTTTCTCTGAGGTGCCGTTTCGAGTCAAGATGCCTAGAGGATACCGCTTTACTGGAACAATTGACCAGGTCCGTAAGAACCCTGACGGAACTATAGAGCTATTGGACTTCAAGTCGAGCAAGCAGCGACCCAACCGGTATGCAATCCCGAATGATTTGCAACTCTCGCTGTATGTAGATGCGATCAAGCGTGGTGAATTGTTGGTGGACGGGATGTGGGTCAAGCCCAATATGCTGGTTGATTTTGCAGGAATTTACTTCTTGAGAGCCCATGAAGTGTACAAGCGCAAGGTTCCAGGAAAAGAGATCGGGCAAGAGAAGTCTTCTCCCTTTATGAGAACAACCAAAACCATTCAAGACCTGCGTGTTTTTCGAACAGAAATACGTCACCAGCTCTCTGCGATGGTCAAGCCATGGTATTACCCAAATACCGCGAGCTGTGCGTTCTGTACGTATTCTACGCACTGCATCTCACGGAATGACAACTTACCCGAAAAGCAAGCTAACCAGGCTCAAGAGCTACTAGCTCAACTCAACATGGCTTAACAGCCAGGAAGGATTAACAAATAATGGAAACTCAATTGATTGAAACCGATGCAGTCAAACAGGCTTTGTCTGTGGCTGGATGGGACATGGATAAGGAACTGGAAGGTCTTCATACTGAAGCTTCAGGATTTGAGCTACCTCGCGTCAGGATAGAACATAAAGACAACGGTAAGCACCGCATGTACATCGATTCTGGAGAAAGTTATCTGGACGATGACTCTCAGGAAATTGTGATACCGGGAAAAAAGTTGATTGCGGTAGTTTTTGCAGAGCAGATGATCAGAGCCTTCTGGAAGGAAGGTGAAGAAGTACCTGCTTGTTCAGCTATCGATGACAGACCCGTGGGAAACGATCCAATTGCTGAAAGCTGCAAACACTGTCACCATAGTGTGATTTCTGGAGCATGTAAGCCTAAGGTTCGCTTGCTCCTGTTGGCTGAGATTGATGGAGAAGTAAAGCCTCTCATCATGAATCTCTCCCCAACCAGCATCAAGCACTGGAATGCCCACAAGAAGAAACTGCAACGCTCAAATCTTCCTGTTGTGGCTGCCAACACAACCTTCGAGCTGGTAGATATCAAGAAGAACGGTTATCGCTGGGCGGAGGTAAAAATTGGCATGGACGGAATTGCATCGAAGGAGTTGCTCATTCTTGCCAGAACTGCCAGAACGGAGTTCGAAGCATTGACCAAACGTATCTCCGATGCAGACTTCAGTGATTCAGGAGATAAACAGCCCAGCTAAAAGAGTGATATTCGGAGTTGCGA
>JABMQQ010000052.1 GCA_013202495.1 Fidelibacterota bacterium
GTATAAGTAGCATGAAATGCTGGTTTTAGAGAGGACCTATGCTTATAAGTATGACCGGCTATGGCCGGGCCGAAGAAAAAATTGGTGATTTGAAGGTGGTTATCGAGCTGAGAGCTGTGAATAGTCGGTTCCTTGAATTTGTTATGCGTCTACCTCGTGGCTACGAAAAAGTAGAAGATGGTGCCAGAACCCATTTGCAGTCACTATTGACCCGTGGAAGAGTGACCATTACCATGAATATGGGGACGGATCAAACTGCCATTGGCAAGCCGAGGATGAATGAAGAATTGCTCCAACATTACCAACAAATTGCTAACAATAGCGCCCATATTTTGGGTCGTGAAAGCGAATCTTTATCTATCGCCGAATTACTTCGCTTCCCTGATGTCATCACTTATGACACAGATGCAGAAGATCAGGTCAAATTTAATGATGCCGTTTTAAGCCTTATTAAAAAAGCGTCAGAGCAATTACAGGCCATGCGTTTGCGTGAAGGTGAATTACTTGAACAGGCCATCCTTGAGCAATTGAACAATATTGTTGAGATTATGTCCACAATTCGAGCTGAAGACAGTGGTCGTCTGGAACTCATCGCAGAAAAAATGCGTAAGAAAATAGCTGACAGCAGTTTAGAGGGTGAGTCTCAGATCGATGAGAAACGTCTTGAACAGGAAATTGTGCTGTGGAGTGACAAGCTGGATATTGCTGAAGAATTGACCCGCCTGGATGCCCACATTCAACATTTCCGTGAGTTAATGGTGGAGAATGGTGATGCAGGTAAGCGTTTAAATTTCTTGCTGCAGGAAATGAATCGCGAAGCAAATACCATTGGTAGCAAGGCTAACTCCACTCCTATTGGACACGCCGTTGTAGAATTAAAAAATGAGATTGAACGCATAAGAGAACAGGTGCAAAATATTCAATGACATCCCAAAAAGGAAGATTGATTATTGTGGCCGGACCTTCGGGTACAGGCAAAGGGACGGTTGAAAATGCTATTATGGCAAAATTTCCTGAGATTCAATTCTCAGTCTCTGTTACTACACGTCCGCGGAGAGATTACGAAATAGAAGGTCAACATTACTTCTTTATCAGTAAGGCCGATTTCCTGCAGTGTATTGAACGCGATGAATTGGTGGAATGGCAGGAAGTGTATTCAAAAAATGGTCATTACTATGGAACCTTGCGTTCCTATGTGGATTCCGCTCTTGCGCAGGGGAAACAGTTACTCATTGATATCGATATCAAGGGTGGGATTAATCTGAAAAAAGCATACTCGGAGAACAGTGTATCTATTTTCATCGAACCGCCTTCAGTTGAGGCTTTAGAACAAAGGCTCATTAACCGAAATACTGATAGTCCTGAACAGATCAGGATTCGTCTCGATCGTATGCCGGAAGAAATGCTATTGGGAAAACAATTTGACTTTACCATCGTTAACTCTGAATTAAGTGAAGCAGTTAACGTGTTTACTGAAATATTAGAAAATGAAATGTATCAACAACAAAGGAGTATATAAATGGGTTTACAGACAGTACCGTTCAGGAAAATCGAAGAGCATACCGAAGATATTTTTGAAGCAGTGACTGTGATCGCTAAAAGAGCGAGACAGATCATTGGTGATCGCTATGTCATCGAAGAAGAACGCCGTCGTGAAGAAGAAAACCTTGAAGAGATCAGTGGTGAAGATGAAATGGCACCAGCCTACGAAGTAGACACTGAAATAGATAGAGAAGCCTATGATGCTGTAGTGAAGCCCACAACTGTAGGCCTGACTGAATTTCTATCCGGTGATCTCAAGTGGGAAAAGCAGGCCATGTTTGACGATGGTCCCGCTGAAGCAGAGGGAACTGAAGAAGCCTAACTGATCAGGATTTATATCAGGTGATGAATAAGCATGACCAGATAAAAGCCTTCGTTAAAGAAGAGTTAGAGATTTTTGGTGGACCATTATACATGCCTGAAACTGTTCAGGAAACTGATATGGAGAAAACCTCTGTGAGTAGTGATGTAAAGACGCTCAGCGAATTCAATAGTGCCATTGAGAACTGCATGAACTGTCCTCTCGGGGCTACTCGGACCAACTTTGTCTTTGGTGCTGGCAATCCTGATGCAGATATCATGTTTGTGGGTGAGGCTCCAGGTGAAAAAGAGGATCTTGAGGGTTTGCCCTTTGTCGGACGATCAGGCAAATTGCTCACGGATATCCTCAAAGCTATCGATCTCACCAGGGAAGATGTCTATATCGCCAACATACTCAAGTGTCGGCCACCGAATAATCGAGATCCAAATAAAGCAGAGATTGAAGAGTGTGAGCCTTATCTCCTTAAGCAGATAGAGATGATTAAGCCTAAACTTCTGGTTGCTCTCGGGCGCATCTCAGCGACGACTCTGCTCCGGACCAAGGATTCTTTGACATCAATGCGAGGACAGGTCTTTGACTATCATGGTACAGATATGGTGGTTACCTATCATCCTGCCGCACTGCTAAGAAATCCCAACTGGAAACGACCTGCCTGGGAAGATTTCAAGAAAATCCGTGAAATGTATCTGGAGAAGAAAGGGGAGCAGGTGTGAGTGAAACCAGTCAAAATTTGAGACTACCACCCCATAACGAAGAAGCCGAACAAAGCGTCATTGGATCTATGATGCTGGATCGTATGGCACTTTCTTCAGCTATGGAATTCCTCGAACCTGAAAGCTTTTATCGTCCAGCCCACGCGAAAATATTTAATGCCATCCTTAATCTGGATGCACGTGGAGAACCTGTTGATCAGATTTCCGTTGTTGATGAATTAAAAAGAAGTGGTGATCTCCAGGCAGCAGGTGGTGCCTATTACATTACTGAATTGACTGAAAAAATTCCGTCGACTGCCAACGCCCGTTATTATGCCCGACTCGTTATGGAAAGTTCAGCCCTGCGTGCATTGATTCAACTCTCGGCAGAGCTGTCAACCGAGGCCTATGAAACCCGTGAACGAGTTGATGATCTCCTCGAGAAAGCCGAAAGCAAGATATTCGAACTATCCGAAAAGCGTTTCAAAACAGCCGATTTTGTAAGAATCCGCAGTGCCTTGGATGAGGCTTTTGCTCAGGCTGATAAATTTCATGAAAATCCAGGTGGTATCCGTGGTGTGGCGACTGGTTTTGATGCTTTGGATGACATCACTTCGGGCTTCCAAAAATCTGATTTAATAATCATTGCAGCCAGACCATCCATGGGAAAAACAGCTCTGGCACTTTCCCTGGCTCGGAATGCATCTGTAAAATTTGGTACCAAGATTGGCATTTTCTCTTTGGAGATGTCAAACTACCAATTGGCCATGCGATTGCTTTGTAGTGAAGCCAAAGTTGATGCTCATCTCGTTAGAACTGGACGCCTTCCATCAAACTTGTGGCCCCGGCTGAGTACGGCTGCTGGTAACCTTGCAGAAGCCGAAATTTACCTAGATGATTCTGCCTCTCTTAACATCACAGAACTTCGAGCCAAGGCTCGACGTTTGAAAGCTGATAAGGCCATCGATATGATCATTGTTGATTATATGCAGCTCCTTCAGGGAACTGGAAGAGTTGAATCCCGACAGCAGGAAATCAGTCAAATATCTCGTTCATTTAAAATGCTAGCTAAGGAGCTCGATCTACCCGTTGTCGCACTCTCTCAGCTATCCCGTGCAGTTGAAACAAGGGGAGGGGACAAACGCCCCATACTTTCAGATTTACGTGAATCTGGTTCCATTGAGCAGGATGCTGATGTGGTTATGTTTATTTACCGCCCAGAAAAATACGGTGTCCTCGATGACAATGGAAACACCCAGGAAGGTGTTGCGGAACTTATCGTAGCTAAACAACGTAATGGCCCAACAGGAACCGTGAGGCTCAGCTTTATTGATAAATTTGCCTCCTTTGAAAACCTTTCTGCTTATACACCATCTCCACCACCCAACGAAGGAGCTCCTGAACCCTTCTAATGGCTGCAGCAATACTAGATCGAATCCTGAACACGGATGGGGCCAAGTATCCCAATGACTTCCAGAACATCGTTGAATTGATGGGTGGAAGCAATTCAGTGGGTCCCAGTGGGGAAGATTTTATCTGGCGCGCTTACAATTTTGGAAAAAAAGCCCATCAGGGTCAGTTGAGAAAATCAGGTGAACCCTACTTTAGTCATTGTGTTGAAGTGGCAACGATTCTGGCTGAAATGAAGCTGGATCCCGTCACTATTTCAGCAGCATTGCTTCATGATGTTATTGAGGATACTGGCTACACCCATAAGGATGTTGAGCAGGAATTCTCTGAAGAGGTTGCACGGTTAGTTGACGGGGTCACAAAACTTTCAGATATGAAGTTTCGCAGTGAGGAAGACAAGCAGGCTGTCAATTTTAGAAAGATGCTCCTCTCTGTAGCAGCTGATATCCGGGTTATAATTATCAAGTTTGCTGATAGGCTTCACAATATGCGCACCCTCCAGCATCTCCCAACTGTGAAACAAAGACGAATCGCTCGAGAAACCAGGGATGTTTATGCCCCGCTGGCTCATCGTCTGGGGATGTATCGTATAAAATCCGAAATGGAAGATCTTATCTTCGATATCCTTGAGCCCAAGGCATCACAGGAGCTGAATAAACTCATCCCTAAGCGGCAGTTATTTTTTGAGAAATATGTGCAGAAGTTTCTGGAACCTGTGAAAGAGAAAGTGGAAGAAGCTGGGTTTGAAGCCATTTATAAAAGTAGATTTAAATCCCATTATTCCATTTTTCGGAAGATGAGGGACCAGAACCGACCTTTTGAAGATGTTTTCGATATTTATGCGGTTCGTATCATTGTTGACAAGGTTGAAGCCTGTTATAGCGTCTTGGGGCTCATTCATGCCTTCTATACGCCTATCCAGGAACGCTTTAAGGATTTTATTGCACAGCCCAAATCAAATGGATATCAGAGTATCCAGACTACTGTCGTCGGGCCTGAAGGCTTTCCAGTTGAAGTTCAGGTCAGAACTAAGGATATGGATGATACTGCTGAAGAGGGCGTAGCAGCACACTGGCAGTATAAAGAGCAGGATTCAAAATCAAGTCAAGAAGATATTGATCAGCAGGTTACCTGGTTAAGGAATTTGGTCGACATTCTGCAGACCGAAGATAAAACCACCTCCCATCAATTTATGGATCTCCTGAAAATTGATCTCTACAAAGATGAAATATTTGTTTATACCCCTAAAGGTGAGGTTCGAATTTTGCCCCTGGGGGCCACACCTCTTGATTTTGCCTTTGATGTACACTCTCAAGTGGGATTGCATTGTATCGGTGCCAAAGTAAATGGACGCATTAAGCCACTAAATAGTGAGTTGGAGAGCGGCGATAAAGTCGAGATCATAACAAGTGATTCTCAAAAGCCCAATTCCTCTTGGTTAAAATTTGTAAAAACTTCCAAAGCAAAATCCAATATCAGAAAATGGATCAAAGGTCAAGAGTTTGAGCAAAGCGTGCGACTTGGTAAAGAGATTCTTGAACGAGAACTACGCAAGATTAAGAAAGCCAAGGAATGGAAGCATCTCAAAGATGCGCATGTCACGCTAAAATTTGAATCCGAAGAGAAAATGATAGCCTCAATTGGTTCGGGACATCGAACCATATCATCCATTCTTGGTAAATTCTTCCCGGAAGAATATTCCAAACCAAGGAAGGAAAAATCAGAGAGCTATTACGCCGAATCATTTCTCAATCGAGCCAGGAGGAATACCAAAGGGGTTTCCATCCAGGGTATAGACAACATGATGATCAGCTTTGGCAAGTGTTGTAATCCAATTCCTGGTGATCCCATTCTAGGTTTTATCACACGAGGTAGGGGAATCACTGTTCATCATAAAGATTGTGATACTGTTGGAACCAACCTGCCGGAGGAGGAACGTATTATTGATGTGGATTGGGCTGCCGCTCGGTCACAGAAATTCCTCGTTCGCCTCAAGATATTAGCTCAGGAACGGAAACATTTAGTTAGGGACGTCACGGAGACGATCTCTGCCTATGATATTAACATTGATACTCTATCCATGAAGGTCGACGGTGATGTTGTTACTGGTCTGGTCATTATTGAGGTAGAAGGTGTCAAACAATTAGATCGATTAAAAGCAAAACTACTAGCGTCAGAAGGCGTGATAAGCGTAGAGCGCGAGTAGAGCCATGGCTAAGAAAGGATAACCCATGTCAATCACATACACAAAAAAAGATGTTGCAAAAAAAACTGCTGAGAAACTCGGCCAAAAAATATTCCAGACTGAAGAAATCGTCGATGGAGTTTTCACCGTTCTTCGTGAAATGATGAGTGGTGATGAACCTTCAATCCGAATTGAAGTCCGTAATTTTGGTGTTTTTGAAGTCAAGCCTACCAAAGCAAAACCACGCGCTAGAAATCCTCGCACAAACGAAGAAATCTATGTTCCTGCCAGAAGAAAAACGCATTTTAAACCTGGTAAATTGCTCAAAGAAGTCTTGAAACAGCCCGTAGACTAAACCTTTAGACACACTGTCACGTGCAAGGGCGAATATTAGCAATCGATCCCGGTGGGAGACGTGTGGGCTTAGCCCTCACTGATCCTCTTAGGATAATTGCCAGTCCTTATGAGACGCTGCTGATTTCAAGTAATGAAGATGCAGTTGAACAGATCCGTGGAGTCATCCAACGGGAGCAAGTGACAGAAGTGGTGGTTGGAGTACCTCTTAGACCTGGAGCGGAAAAAAGTGAACAGGCCAAACGGGTCGAAGTATTTATTGAGGTACTGAAGGCCAGGATTGACCAACCTGTGTTTACCATTGATGAGAGTTATAGCTCAGTTGAAGCTGAGGAATCATTGCATCGTATGGGTAAAAAGGTTGGTGATGATAA
This sequence comes from Fidelibacterota bacterium, assembly GCA_013202495.1. Taxonomy (GTDB): domain Bacteria; phylum Fidelibacterota; class UBA8477; order UBA8477; family JABMPR01; genus JABMPR01. The sequence goes on from JABMQQ010000052.1 coordinate 6,880, forward strand.
GGGTGCAGTCGATAGAATTGCGGCTGCGATTATATTGAAACAATATCTTCAGGAAACTCAAGGATAATTAAGCGGTAGAAATATCATGACAAAGAGATTCACATCAGAGACACTCGCGATCATCTCAGGGTTATTACTTACCCTTAGTTTTCCACCTTTTGATATGTTCTTTATTGCCTGGGTGGCCTGGATACCTCTCTGGGCAGCCTTGCAGCAGGATGGATGGCAGCGAGGTTTCAAATTGGGCTATATCACTGGATTTATTTTCACGCTGACCAGCCTGAATTGGATAGCAAATAACTCAGGAACCAATATCTGGGTTGCTTCAGCATCCATGATGGGCAGCGTGGCCTATATGTCGCTCTGGTTTGGATTATTCGGATTGATGATTGCCAGGACGGGTAGAAACCTTGGTACAAAGGGACTCTGGATGGCCCCAGCGTTCTGGGTTTCCATTGAATTCCTGTATAGTTATCACGGGTACACCCTTGCATTTCCATGGCTGTCACTGGCTATGACTCAGAACTTTGCACTTCCACTCCAGCAATTGGCTGAATATGGTGGTATCTACGCCATCAGTTTTTGGGTAGTTGCCATCAACACCATTCTGTTTCAACTGGAATTTGGCAAACTCACCGTTCGAACCCAACAATTGGTCTGGGGTATTTTGGGCTTCATTATTGTGGGCTCCTTCATTTTCGGAGCGGTTCGCATGAAAGTGGTGGGAGAGTTAAATAGCTCAACCATCAGGGTAGGAATAATTCAGACCAATCTGGATCCACATCAAAAATGGGTGCGCTCGAAAAAAACCAAGCATGTTGAAGCCATTTTGGAGCAATCAAAGCGGGTGGTAAAGGATAGCGCAAGTATTTTAATCTGGCCAGAAAGTGCTGTGCCTGCTCATCTGCATTACTACCCACAGTTTGATCGCAAAATTAGAAAATTTGTTGAGAATAATGGAGTATCCATCCTGACTGGCGCCCTTCACCACGAAGAGAAAAATGGGGATTATCAATTCTTCAATTCAGCCTTCTATTATTCTCCAGGTTTGCCAGTTGTAATTTCCAGTAAACAGGGTCTGGTTCCCTTTGCAGAACGAATTCCCATGGTTGAAACCTTCCCGATCTTAGCAAATCTAAATTTTGGACAAGCCAATTTTCAGCCAGGTGATGAATCAGTTGTTTACCCCATGGGAAGTCGAGATGAGGTCACTGATCTTGGTACGTTAATTTGCTACGAATCTGCTGATCCCTACATATTCCGAACTTTTATTAATAATGATGCTGATCTCATGTCCATCATAACAAATGATGCCTGGTTGGGCAATTCACCTGGTCCATATCAACACCTCGCTGCAGGAAGGCTCAGAGCCATTGAGCATCGTATAAGTATTGCCAGAGCTGCTCAAACTGGTGTAAGCGCCATGATATTGCCCAGTGGTAGAATAGCGGCATCAATTCCTCTTGGGGAAAAGGGTGAGATTGTCTACGATGCCCCCATAGGTCTGGAGCGCACCTTTTACAGTAGGCATGGAAACGTTTTTGCACTCGCGATTTTGCTGCTCTCTTCACTAGGACTTCTCTGGGTGGTCCTGGGCAAATCCTCCAAACCGGTATAAATATTTTTATTGAATTTATGTCTATACCACACTCAATTCAGGTATTTCCATCTTGAAATATGTTTTGATTGTTTGTTTGTTATGGGGATTTGGATTCGGTCAATCCAGTCATCGGGATTTGACTACCGAGCTCCTTAAAGATTTGCATAAGGCGATTGCTGATTCTACATCACTCTCCCGGGATAGCCTGCATATATCATTCATTGATGAATCCACTTTGGGAACATTTTTGAATTCATGTCTACCAAAGACACAAAGTCAGACGGAGATGGATCAAGTTGGCATCACGACTAAAGATATAACTCTCTCAATAAATCATACCCCTACAAAATCTGTGCGGAACTCAAGATACCTTCGTCAGTTAGAACTCAATGTGCTATTTGTACATGAACAGACCGAGTATGTCTGGAAGGGAAAAATTTCAGACAATCTTTCCAAGGCTCAGTTAAAATCACTTCTCGATGAAGAAATCCCTTTCAAAGTTCATGGTGATTATTCAAGTGGTGAGCCTACAGGATTCCTGATTGTTTTGACAACACTAGGTGTATTTTCCCTCGGTGCAGCACTCTTTTTTATAAGGACTTAAAAATTGCGACCTCTCAACATAAAAGTGTTACTGGTAACCATATTGGCAATATTCCCAATAATTGGGGAATCTTCTGATGGGTTGATGTCTAAACCCTCCGTCCTGAAAAGTACACTGATTCCTGGTTGGGGAGAGCACAGTTACGGGGCTCATAGCAAAGGTTATCTATTTAATGGCATTGAGGCCGCGCTGTGGATATTTGCTGGTATTGCCAGCTCCACGGCCAAGAACCATGAGAATGATCTGTACTATTTTGCCAGTGAATATGGCCACATAACTGATCCCCAGAATAAGTCGGATGTCTTTTTAGATCGCGTGTCCAAATATGAAAGTATGGATGCATATAATGAGCAGATGCTCCGGAATCGACAGTGGGACCGGGTCTACTCAGCTGAAAATGGGTACGACTGGAGTTGGGAATCAGATGAAAAACGTGGTGAATATTTTGACATAAAAACCGAGCGTTATTTGTGGAGACAACGCCTAACCTACACCTTTGGAGCTATCGCACTGAATCACCTGGTCAGTACTATGGACGCGCTTTATCTAAAGCGATTGAATACGACAATGATCATTCAACCTGATATGACGGATGGAAGCGCTGGTTTAAGAATTGCTCTGACCTTTTGATGGCTGGACTGATTTGGCAGACAATAACTCCTATACAAAAAATTCAAATGCAGATGTAGATCCCTGGCTGATCTGGTTCACCTTTTTTGTTTCAGCCCTCATATTTATCTCACTCTTTATTGTTTCATCTCCCTTGTGGCACATTGGGATCATGCTACTAACGCTGGGAGTTCTCTTCACAACTTCTCCAACTCCTCTGAAGACACTCGCTTTCATCCTGGGTCTGGTTTTATTTCTGGCCCTGCTACAAATCATATTCTCTCCATTTATGAGAGAGCTTTTTCAAAAATCCATGGAGGAGGGATTCCAGTGGTCGGACTGGCAGTATTTACTTTTTGCCGTGGAACGATTTGCCTGGCCCCTGGTCATTGTGTCAAGTTTTCAATCAAGACTGAGTAATCCAGCTACTATTGCCCAGTTGACTATACTCCTGTCACCTCTGAGATGGTTGGGGTTTCAGATCGGCAAATTGCAGACTTTGGTGGTGTTGTCGTTGAGGTTTATTCCCTCACTTAAGTTAGAATGGCAGCGATTTTCCAGATTTCAACTCTATTTTGTTTCTGGTTCTCCCAGAAAAACTTATCTCCAAAGATTAAGATACTGGCAGGGTGTTTTTAAGGCGATGATTTCTCATACGATTCATCGATCAATGACGCTGGGTGATTTACTAGCGATACGAGGGCTACCCACCGTGAGGTCAAATAATACTTCAAAATATATGCTTCTCTTAAGCTGTGCCTGGTTGAGTCTGGGGTTGCTCTTTCTTGCATTGGATGAAACGATGATCATTGTCTGGTCTTCCATGACCATCTGGATGGGGTTGGTCAGCATTGCCAGGAAACGAGAAGTTATCGCATGAAGATAGCTCTGCTCATTCAATATGATGGGTCGGTCTACCACGGGTGGCAGATTCAAATAGATCCTGAAACGATACAGGGTCATATAGAGAGAGCTTTGTGCAAGGTATTAGGTCGGGAAATTGGCCTTATTGGTTCGGGAAGAACAGATAGTGGTGTCCATGCCCTGGGTCAGGTTGCCCACTTCGAAGTTGAAGCGTGTTCTATTCCGGTGGAAAATCTTTGGAAAGCTCTCAATCGCCAACTTCCTGATGACATCAGACTCATCGCATCATCAATAGTTAGCGATGATTTCCACAGCCGCTTTGCTGCGGTACGACGCCAATATCTATACCAAATTACCACGGCACCCAATGTGCTGGATCGTAATACGCAATGGTATGTCCGGCATCGCCTGGATATTTCAAAATTACACAGCTTATCAGAGCTTATTTTGGGGGAACATGACTTCTCCAGTTTTTGCTACGCTGGGACCGAGACAGAAAATATGGTCTGTAACCTGGCGGTGGCTTCGTGGGAAGTGCATCAATCAGGCGTCATGAAATTTACCATCACCGGAGATCGGTTTTTGCACCATATGGTACGTATGCTTGTGGGGAGTATGATCGAAGTTGCCCGGGGGAAATGGGACATTGAACACTTCTCAACGCTATTAAGCAAACCAAATCGACAAGCACACACCGTGACCGCTCCAGCCAATGGACTCGCTCTTATGCAGGTTAGCTATCCAGAAGACATTCAACCCTCATGGTAAGTTGCAAAGGATGCGCTTGTCTGATCAAGTATTAGAGCTTATTATTTAGATTCGAGACTTGGAATGATTATACATCAATGAAAAAAATTACTACACTTATCTTCGCATTGGCCCTGTTTCTGGGAATGCTGACCCTTTCCCTCAGAGAATTAAGAAACTGGCAGATACCTGGCATCAGCGAATACACTACCGCAATTGTTGAAGATGACAGCTTGGTTGCACCAAGCATTTCACCCGCTGAGATTCCCGAGAAGATCTCTCTTTACGGTTCACGAGAAACGGCCATTACCCGGGGCATAGCAGATGTTTCACCTACTGTTGTTGGCATCTCTACAACCCAGATCAGATATTCACAATCTCCGCTCATATCTGATCCCTTCTGGCGCTTCATCATGCCTGGGACACCACGATGGTTCCAGGAAAAAGAAGCGGTAATCGGTTCAGGATTTATTTACGATGAAGATGGGTATATCATCACCAATGCCCACGTTGTGGAAAATGCAGTGGAAATTATGGTCACCCTGGCAAATGGAACTCAGCACAAGGCTGAAGTCGTGGGGATAGATGAAAAAACAGATCTGGCAATTATTAAAATTATTGATCCAGGAAAGTATCCTGCAGCAGAATTGGGTAACTCCGATCAAATTATTCTAGGTGAGTGGGTCATCGCTCTGGGTAACCCATTTGGCCTCTTTAGTGAGAGCAAAATGCCCATCGCAACGGCAGGAATTATCAGTAGCCTTCATATGGACTTCGGATTCCAGCAATCCGGTCGCATTTATCAGGACATGATTCAAACTGATGCCTCAATCAATTCAGGAAACAGTGGGGGACCTCTGGTTAATTCTGAAGGGCAGGTTGTGGGAATCAATACTTTTATCTTTTCTGGTGGGAATCATAGTGGTTCCATTGGGATAGGATTTGCCTTACCCATCAATAGAGCCATCGGCATTATTGATGAGTTGAGAGCTAAGGGTTTTGTGGATAGAAACTACTCTACGGGGATCAGCTATCGCCCCAACAACCCTCGAACCGCTCAACTTTTAAACCTGGGATCAAATGTAGGTGTGGTTGTGGTGGGGGTAAAAGATGGTTCACCTGCTCATAGAGGAGGTGTCGAAGTTGGTGATCTCATTGTGGGTGTAGATGGTCAACATATCCAGACTGACGATGATATTTTCAACTACTTTAATCTTCAGGATCTGAAGAATGGTGATCAGCTTACTCTAAATATTTTGCGTCAAGCAGAGGGTATGGCGATGCCCATCATACTGGGTGAAACGGTTGTACCCTCGGAGTGATAAGCAATTCAGATTTTTCATCGTCCATAGATAAGATTTTGCGAGTATGTAATATCGATAATTTCCTTGTGATTCTTGGCTTTTCTCGTGGAAATGCGTGTTTTATTCTGGACACCCATCGCTTATCTTTGCGCGGTTTAATAGAGAGGAATTATTCAGATAATTATGGCTCGTGAAGGATATCTAAATATCGCAATTGTGTTGGGGCTTACGCTGATCCTGACCGCAATAACTTTTTTCAATGGGGGTTCTCTTTACTGGAAAATTCCATCAATGGTGAGCGGCGTACTCTTACTATTTACTTTATATTTTTTTAGAGATCCTGAACGTGATGTTGTCATCAACCCCAAACATATTTTGAGTCCTGGTGACGGAGTCATTGTCGATATCAAGGATGTTGAGGATGATTATGTGGGTGAGGCTACTCTCATCACCATGTTTTTATCTCCCTTAAATGTGCACATCAATCGCGTACCCATTTCTGGTAAAATTGGCTTCGTCAACTATAAATATGGTGCCTTTAAGGCAGCCTTTGCTGAAAATGCCTCAGAGGTGAATGAGCAAAGTGTTGTGGGTATGGAGAATGATTTGATGAAGGTTAAATTTGCCCAGATTGCTGGCGCTTTGGCCCGTCGCATTATCAATTACCTCAGGGAAGCTGACGAGGTAACCCAGGGAGACCGATATGGTCTTATCAAATTTGGAAGCCGGATGGATATTGTTATTCCCAGAGCTGCCAATATTCTGGTAGAAATGAAGGAACCAGTACGTGGTGGTATCACCGTCCTGGCCAAAATGGATTAATTATGGTTCGAGATCCCGCTCGTAAAAGACGACCCCTCAAAGAAAATCCACGGCGAAGGTTTATCCCAAACTCGTTTACAATCTTTAATATGTTTCTAGGTTTTATGTCCATTATCTCCTCAGCCAATGGTGATTATTTCTGGGCAGCCTGGTTCATTATTTTTGGTGCCATCTTCGATGGATTTGATGGAAAAATCGCCCGTGCCCTGGACAGTACATCTGATTTTGGAATTCAGTTCGATTCTCTGGCAGATATCATCACCTTCTGCCTGGCGCCCTCAGTATTTGTTTATATGGTCTGGGCAGAACCCTTGGGCCAACTAGTGGGTGGATTCTATGCCTTCATGCCCCTTATGTTGGGATCAATTAGATTGGCGAAATTTAATCTGGAAGCTGAGGGTGAACAAAAGGGTCAATTCTTTGGTGTACCTACACCCCTGATGGCGCTCACAGTCGTTGGTATCTGGCTTTTTATGAGCCAAATACATGAATATCCGTTTTTGGGATGGACCCCTCGTCAACCGGGTGGTGATGCTCGCATTGTATTACCCTTGGTAATGATTATTTCTAGTCTCATGCTATCAAAGATTCCGTTTTCAAAATCACCTCCAATGAGTTTGAAGGGGACAGCAAAAGAGAAATGGGTACTCATATCCAGTATAGCTATGGTTATTCTGGTCTTTGTCAGCAAGGGCTTTCTAATGTTTCCTTTGGCCGTTCTAATGATCCTATCTAGCTTATTAAAGTGGACCAGAACTCATCGTGATGATGAGGTCGAGATTGAGTAATGGATCCAAGACGTCGAAATATTAAAATAATTGTTCTCATGATCTTTAGCGGTGCCATAATTGGTTCCGTATTAGGGGATGTTGCAGCAGCTTTACTCCCTGAAAGTGTGGTCCGAAATTTCTTTGTACTATCCTTCGATACAGCAAAATATGGATTAGCCGAACCCTTTGTTCTCGATCTTCGAATTTTCTCTCTTACCTTTGGATTTACTCTAAAAGTAAATTTTATGGGTGTCGTGGGAATGGGTGTAGCCTATTATCTTTTGCGTTATTATAGGGTATAATTGAAAATTGAAAATGTTATATGAAGAGGGAGAATGAGCAACTTCGGAAATTATCGACCTCACTTGGAGTTATCAATCGCGCAGCGTGCCTTTGTGAAGTTAGATCAATGTTCAATTTTCAATATTAAGTATTAAATATAAAGGAGTAATCCATGAGTTTACCTGGTGGCTGGGAATGGCTAATAATCATATTATTTTTATTGATCTTTTTTGGAGCAAAGCGCTTACCTGAAATGGCCAAGGGTCTTGGTAAAGGTATCCGAGAATTCAAGGGTGCACTGAGCGGTATTACCGATGAAATTGAAAAAGCAGGGAATACACCCGCTGAACCAAAAACTGAAGAAAAAGCCGAAGAAAAGACTGAAAAAAAAGAAGACTAAACCTCATCCTGAAATTGTAGAAGTTGCATCAATTCTACCTATCCGAATATTATAATATTTCTATTTGCCGGGCTTTGAGAAGCTCAATACATGGATTTAATATTCATTCCATCTGCATAGGATATTCTCGAAAAAAATACCTGCCCCGCGAAACAATTAATAGGTCAAAGACTATAAAGGATGTTTTGGATAGACTGCTGGATAAAATGAAAACAAAGATAGTATAAAACATAGTGATACTTGCCTTTCAATACCCTGGATTAGCCTGGCTGTTTTTGAGCATACCCGCCTTGCTCATCATCTATATATTCTACTCTCGGAAGCGATTTGGGACTCTGAGATTTTCATCCCTACTCATGTTCGAAGGAATTTCCAAAACCTCAGGTATGTGGAGAAAACATGTTCTCTACTCGATACGAATTCTGGCTATTATGGCCATTTTTATTGCCCTGATGCGTCCTCAGGAACGCAATGCCTTACAAGAGGTAAATGCTGAGGGTATTGATATTATGATGGTCATAGATATCTCAGGCTCCATGCGAGCTATGGATTTCAAACCCAACCGGTTGGAAGCGGTGAAAAAGGTTGCACAGACATTTGTTTCCCAACGACAGAATGATCGCATTGGTCTCAACGTTTTTGCTCGCGAAAGCTTTATGCAATGTCCCTTGACTACGGATTTAAACAGACTGAATGAATTTATCGCAGGTCTTGAAATCGTAAATGAAAAATTTGACGGTACAGCCATCGGGATGGCTGTGGCTGGAGCCATCAATCGATTGCGTGATTCACACGCGAAGAGCAAGGTCATTGTTCTGCTCTCAGATGGTCGCAATAATGCCGGTGAATTAGATCCTATCACGACATCAGATCTGGCTAAAGAGTTTGGGATTCGAATCTATACTATTGGCGCTGGTACCCGGGGCACTGCTGCCATGCCGGTACAAACTGTTATTGGAGTGAGAAAAGTTCAGGTTCAGGTAGATATTGATGAAGAAACCCTGACCAAAATTGCTGATATCACTGGTGGACACTATTTTAGAGCAACCGATGAAAAGAGCCTGGCAGCAATTTATCAGGAAATTTCTGAGATGGAGACCACGGAGTATAGTGTCAGGGAATATGTACAGCATGCTGAGCTCTTTTATTATCCGCTGCTTGTGGCACTTTTCCTCTTAATTATTGAATTCATCTTAGAACGCCTGGTTTTCAGGAGATTCCCCTGATGATTCAATTTGAAACATATCCAATCTGGCTCCAGAGTCTACTCTGGTCGATAATCCCGCTCATAGTATTGGCTGGTATCTGGTTCCGTTTCTCCCGCAGAAATTTGGTGAAAAGAGCCGGTGATCCTGAACTTATTGAACATCTCTCCAGAAGTGTGAGCAAACGCAAGAGATTGGCCAAGGATATTCTTCGCTTACTTGCCATCCTGGTGCTGCTGTTTGCTGCGTGGGGGCCCAAATTCTCAGATGAGTTAACAGAGATTCATCGTGAAGGTGTTGATATCGTGGTGCTGTTGGATGTGTCCAATTCAATGCGAGCCCAGGATATAAAGCCTGATCGTCTTGAGAAGGCTCGCTTTGAATTAAGGAAATTGATCAAAGAATTACGAGGAGATAGGGTTGGACTGGTAGTGTTCGCGGGGCAAGCTCATCTTCAGACGCCCCTTACCTTAGATTATTCAGCATTTGACATGTTTTTAGATATATCAGATGAGTCCTTAATTGGTGTTCAGGGTACCTCCTTTGAGAATGCTCTGGAAATTGGGCTCAGTGCGTTTGATCCAGACGATCAGCAGCATCGTGCCATGATTGTGATTTCGGACGGTGAAGATCACGAAGGAAATCTTGAGGAGGTTCTCGAGAGAGCCCGCAAAGAAAATGTCATTATCCACACAGCGGGAATTGGTTCTTTCTCCGGCACACCCATCCCTATCTACGATGATAGAGGAACCATAAAAGGCTATCGCAAAACCAGTGGGGGTGAAGTCGTAACAACTCGACTCTATACAGAAACTCTCCAATCTATAAGTGTGGAAACCGGCGGAAGATTTGTACATCTCAACACGGCTGCGGCTGGTCTTGAAGAAATCTACAATGATATCCTGGGAATGGAGCAGAAGGAATTCAGTCGCCATGAATTCACTAATTTTAAAGAACAGTTCCATTGGTTCGCCTGGCTTGCACTCCTTTTTCTGGTATTTGATTTATTGATAACGGATTTACATAGCACAGAAAGAAACTGGGAAGGAGATTACATCAGTGATTAGCCTTACCAGAAACCTTATTATTTATGTGATGTTGATTTTATTCCCACTGTTCAATGTATTTGGTCAATCCACTGCAAAAAAAGCCTTCGATGTGCAGAAATATGAGGAAGCAGTTGAAGCCTGGAATAAACTATTGGAAGAGAATCCAGATTTAAAAGATATTCATTATAATCAGGGGAATGCCAATTATAGATTGGGTGATCTGGATGAAGCCATTAGCTCTTATGAGCAGGCCCTGAGTCTGAAAGATAAAAATGCTCTGGCTGATGTATATTACAACCTGGGGAATGCCTATTTGAACAAGCAGGATGTGGAGAAGGCTCGAGATTTTTATAAACAAGCTCTTCGAATTCGCCCTGATGATCAAGATGCAAAAACAAACCTGGAACTGTTGAACCAAATGCCGCCGCCACCTCCTCAAGACCAAAATTCCGAGGATGGGGAGGACGATAAGGACCAGCAGGACAAACAGGATCAGGAAGAACAAAAAGACTCAGAATCTCAAGACCAGAACGATGAACAACAGGATGAAGAGCAGCAGAATCAAGATGAGTCTGAGAGTGATAAGGAAGATGAGCAGCAATCTCAGGATGAGCAAGATCAGGAAGACCAGGAACAGCAGCAAGAGAATCCTTCAGATGGCGAGGAACCAGTCGATCAGGAAGAGTTAATGAATGCCCAGCAATTGCTCGATGCCCTGAAAGATCGTGAGACTGAAAATATGCGCGAACAGATCAGGCTAAAGACCTCAGGTAAAGACAATGAGAAAGATTGGTAATGAGATGAAGCACAAGTATTTCCTCTTCCTCATCTTGCTCTTTATTAGTTCCGTGACATATGGACAGGTCCAGGTCACCGCCAGTTTGGATGCCAAACAAATTCTGGTAAAAGAATCATTTACCTGGAAACTGGAGGTTGAAGGTAGTGATATCATGCCCAACGTACGTATTGGAGATATTGATAAGATTGCCTTACTCTCAGGACCTATGCAATCATCCAACTACACTATTGTGAATGGCAAAACGAGTAGTAAAAAAACCATAAGCTATACCTTTGTTGCCATGGAACCCGGTCAGGTTGTGTTTCCCCCAGTGGATGTGAATCTGGGCAATAAAAGATACAAAACCAAACCCTTGAGACTTGAGATTGTAGCGGCTCGCGGATCTGTTGGAAAGCAGGCATCTGCCAGCCAAACAGTCTACTTGCGGGCTATCCCATCTAAATCCAGTGTCTATATGGGGGAACCACTCACGGTTCGCTATAAGCTGTTTACAAAAGTTGGAGTCTATAACTATCAGGTGGAGAAACTTCCAGATGCTGTTGGTTTCTGGGCTGAAGAAATACCACAATCTGCCCAGCCAAGACTGGTTTCTGAAGTAGTTGATGGTGTTCGTTACAATACTGCAGTTTTGAAAACAGTACTGTATTATCCAACTCGATCTGGTGAATTGGTTATCGATCCTTTAAAAACTGAATTGGAAATTGAGGTTAAATCGAATCAGAGAAGCACTCGACGATTCAATGATCCCTTTTTTAATGATCCCTTCTTTAGTGGTAATAGAAAAGCGACCAAAAACTTTCTCTCCAACCCCCTAAAGATAAATGTGAAGAGTTTACCAGAGCCAAGACCGTATAAATTTAGTGGTGCAGTAGGAAATTTTCAAATTCGAGCCGGTTTGGATACCAATGCTGTATTTGCCAATGATGCAGTTGGATTGAGTATCTCTCTCACTGGATCAGGTAATTTTAAATCCCTGCAACTTCCTGAGCCAAAGCTTCCTGAAGGAGTTGACATTTTCAAACCAGAGAGAACTGAAAACGTCAGCATTAAGGGAATGAAGCACAGGGGCTCAAAGAAATCTACTTATTTACTGGTACCTCGTATCCCTGGTGAAATTCTCATTGATCCTATTGAATTCACTTACTTCGATCTGAAAACACAGAAGTATGTCACCAGGACTTCTGGCAAGATTAAAATGAGCGTCTATGATGCAGAAGGTTCCCAACCTGTCGTTACCTCAGGGTATAGCAGGGAAGAGGTCGAATTAATGCAGGAAGACATCCGTTATATAAAATCTGCAGATACAAAATTTACAAGAGCCCAGACCTCCTCCATGGGGGGAACATTCTGGATGCTTCACATTTTGGGTTTGTTAGCGCTTGGTGGAGCCTTTGCTTATGAATATCAGTCTCGACGTCTTGAGGGAAATGTTGACTTACGGCGCCGGACCAATGCGATAAAACAAGCCAGGAAGCAAATCAAGAAGGCCGAGAAGCTTTCAGAAGATTCAGAAGAATTAAGAGCATTGCTCCACCAATGTATCACGGGATTTATTGGTGCTCGACTTAATGTGACAGAGAATACCCTGGATACATCAGAATTTACTGAATTGTTGAACAAACATGACATTCCTCAAGAAATTGTCGATGAAAACAGGACTTTTCTAGAGGATCTGGCCATGGATCGGTTTGCTCCCGGGGCTGTGAAACGTTCAGCTTCAGAGTGGATTTCAGCTACTCAAGAACTCTTCCAAAAGTTAAGGAGGGTCCTGTAATGAGAGCCTTCCTGCTTTGGTCTTTGCTTATGATGGTCACTTCTGTTTTTGCGGTTGATGCCGAGGGTCTGATGGTTCAGGGGAATGGTCATTATGAAAAAGGGGAGTTTGAATCTGCCATCGCCTCCTATGAAAAGGTGTTAGCAACCGATATGGTATCTACCACTCTTCATTACAATCTGGGATGCGCCTATTTTTCTGAGAAGGAGTACGGTAAAGCCATTCTGCAGTTTGAAAAAGCCCGACAATTGAGTCCCAGGAATCCAGATGTTTTGCATAACCTTGAATACTCCAGACTATTTCTCAAAGATCGCTTTGAGTTGCCAGAACCAATGCCATTTATCGCCTGGTTTAAAGCGCTGCGCAAAAGTCTGTCTTTGGCTGAATTAAAATTACTCGAGCAAATACTATTTAGTCTGCTGATTCTAGGAATCATCCTCAGCCGTCTTACCCGAGGAAATTCCATAGGACGCGTGATTACACCAGCTACAATTGTTACAGGAGTCCTACTTCTGGTAGTAGGGGGATGGCTCATGGACAGATCAATTGCCTTGAATGAGAAACACGCCATTTTATTGGTCGATGAAGCGGAAGTGACCAGCGCACCCATACCAGGTTCCAGTACTTTATTTGTGATACATGAAGGGACTTCGGCGGAAATTTTAGATGCGACAGATGCCTGGTATGAACTTAGATTGGACGATGGAAAAACAGGATGGATAATTCATGAAGCTGTTGGTCTATATTAGTTTTCTATTACCCCTCGTCATGTTGGGACAGAATAAGGTCAAATTAGATGAGTCTTTTGACCCGACTACATTGCATGATTGGCCCAGTTCAAAAGCCCGTATTGAACAAATAAAATCTTTAAGAGCTTATTACACCAGCATGGGTGATGACATTGATACTGTCGAGGTCACCGAATACTCCAATTTTGTTTTTCGCGTTCAATTGGGCAGCACAAATAATTATGATGCAGCTATTGCACTGGAAACCAGAGCTGCTTCTACCTTTGAAGGCGAAATCATGATTCAATTTGACAGTCCCTATTACAAAATCAGAGTCGGGAAAATGAACAATCGAGAAGATGCCCAAAGTTTGCAGCAATTTGCCTTTCAAAATGGATTCCGACGAGCATGGGTCATCAGGACTGAGAATACACCAGAATTCGAAAATTAGAGTGGGAGAATTATGTCCGGTCACAGTAAATGGTCCACCATTAAGAGAAAAAAAGCCGTTGTAGATGCTGCAAGAGGCAAAGTATTTACACGGATCGCCAAAGAATTAACCATTGCCGCTCGAGCTGGTGGTGGTGATGAAGCAACAAATCCACGTCTCCGGACGGCTATTTCTACAGCCAAATCCTCCAATATGCCAACGGCTAACATTGAACGAGCTGTCAAAAAAGGCACTGGCGATCTCGAAGGTGTCATCATTGAAGAAATCATTTATGAAGGCTATGGTCCAGGTGGTGTGGCTCTCATGATGGAGGTTGCCACAGACAATCGCAACCGGACTGTTTCCGAGATTCGTCATCTACTCAGCAAACATGGTGGTAATCTGGCTCAGGCTGGCGCTGTGGGATGGATGTTTGATACCAAAGGCATCCTCCAGGTTCCAACAGAAGGTGTCGATGAAGATGAACTCATGATGGCTGCCCTGGAAGGTGGAGCTGAAGATATGAGTAATGAAGGTGACTTTTTTGAAATTCTATCTGCACCCAATGATCTCAACACAGTAAATGAGGCTATTGTTGAAGCCGGTTATTCGGTGGAGGTGGCCCAGATTCAACAAATACCAAACAATTTCACTGAAGTAAGTGCCGAGGATCTTCCAAAAGTTGTTCACTTAATGGAACTCCTTGACGATCACGACGATATGCAGAAACTATCAGCCAGTGTGAATTTCACTGATGAAATGCTGGAAAGTCTGGAGTAGAACCTGCGGATTATCGGCATTGATCCTGGTCTGAGGATTCTGGGTGTTGGGGTTGTTGACTACGACGGGAATCGTTTTAAATCAGTTTATTCAGGCGTCATTAAAACCAAAAACAGTGATCCACTATCAGATAAATTAGCCGCTCTTTATAAGGGCATTGCTGAATCCATTAAGCAGTTCGAACCGGATGTATTGTCTATTGAAGAAGCCTTCTATGGTAAGAATGCGAGAACTGCCTTACTCATGGGTCATGTTCGTGGTGTGGCTATGTTGGCTGGAAAGCATGCCGACCTGGAAGTTCACGAATATGCTGCCCGTAAAGTAAAATCTGCGGTTACTGGCAATGGCGCTGCAGATAAAGAGCAGGTTCTATACATGGTGAAACGATTACTCAAGCTCAAAGAAGATCCAGTAACCATGGATGCTTCAGACGCTTTGGGAATAGCCATCTGTCATGGTCTAAATTACAAATTATCAAAGTTGGGTATCTAATGTACGAGTTTATTTCTGGTAAGTTGGTAAGCAAGCAGCCTGACCATGTTGTTGTTGAAACATCCGGCATTGGGTATCGGCTTAAGGTTTCCCATAGTACTTTTGAGCAGTTGCCTGCTCCTGGAGAAACTGTGACTGTTTATACCTATCTACATGTGAGGGAAGATATACTGGATTTATATGGTTTTGTAAAAAAGGTCGAGCGTGAGTTCTTCTATACCCTCATTGGGATTTCAAAGATTGGACCCAAAGCCGCTCTGGCCATCCTTTCCGGAGGATCCCCTGCAGATATAAGCAACTGGGTCATGGCCGAGGATGCAAAAACCATTGCTAAAACGCCTGGAATTGGCCCCACAACTGCAAAAAGACTTATTCTCGAACTCAAGCCCAAGATCGAGAAGGGTCTCGGTAACGTGGAACCTGGTGACCTTACTGCTCATTTAGGAGGCAATAGTGTTGAGAATGAGGCTATTATGGCTTTGGAGGCACTAGGATATACTCGTTCTGAAGTGTTTGCAAAGATTCGTAAAATTCTCAAAGATAGTGATTCAGAGCTCTCCGTCGAACAGCTCATCAAAAAGGTTCTGCAGAAGTAAAAACTCCGCTCTAAACTAACGAAGAAGAGATAAGGGTTCCATTGCTATTTGGGAGCATTGCGTCCAATAAGCATTGAGAAAAATATGTTCTGCGAGAGTGAGTAGCTTAGGATAACTGCAACTGCAGACATTGGGAAGCTATTGATAATTAGCAGAAGAGCCAGTCCGGAATTCTTATGGCTAAAGGATATGAGCGATCCCATATTTTTCTCTCGTGGAACATAATAGCCCACTGAGGCAAATATTGCAAATATCCCCATTCCCAGCAAAAGTGGCCAGGCTAAATCGACCAAACCAGATCGGGTGTTTTCAAAATACCAGACACCAACTTTAGAGGCTGAAACACCTAAAATGGCGGCCCATAAAAATCGAACAGATATGTCCACGTATTTCTTTGGTTTCCAGTCCCCTGAAAATCGTCCATAGCGAAGCAATATTTTTGAAATAATAAATGGAATAACCACTGTAATACCTACGATTCTAAATGGTTCCATGGTCGAGGTGAATGAATAGGAATCATTTCCTATCAAAGGTGGAATGATTGAGAAGGTGAGGCAGGCAAATAGATTGCTCACGACGATCACAGACATAACATGACTCACGTTTATCCGCAACCCGGACGCCACTGCACCTGCAGATACGGCCGTGGGTGAGAGCGCTATAACCAATCCTGCAGCTGCCACCTCAAGTGAAATTAAATTTAAAAGAAAAAATATACAAATCGCGATACTGACCTGTCCCAGGATCACATACAAATGGAACTTTGACAAATATTTCCATATTTGTGCCCTGGATTCAATAAAAGTATGAAATATGATCACCATGAGAGTAGGTTGAATCAACCATGTGGTTTCAGCACCAAGTCTGGTGATCAAGCCAAAGACAATGGCAAGTGCTGGCAACCATCTATAAATAATATTAATCCAACTCATAATATACCTGCTGGATAATCAAGGATTGGGATTCCTCTTTTTTTCTCTGAAACAGAACTAATCCGTAAAGTGTAGTAAACTTACCTTCCCGTCTGCTGCGGTACAAATGACATGTTTCGAATCGATCACTCCAAGTGTATTAACCAAGCCATCGCTGATGCGGTGTCTCCAGAATAATTCCCCAGTGGCTCGCTCCAGACAAAAAACACTCCCATTGTCTGTGCTGAAAAAGATAAAACCATCTTTCTCTATCATGGCATTGGGTGCGATGTCGTAACCAAACCCTACATGCTTAACCCAATTCAATTTAAAACTATCGCCTGTCGTTTTTGCAGAGATGACTGAATCTTGCATGGTTCTGGCAAAAACATGCTTCCCATCTTCACTTATCCCAATGGATTCTCTCACCTTGTGACCAGATTTACGCCAGATGGTCTCTCCATTGGAAATATCGATTGAAGTCATGACACGATCAGGGGCTACAACAAATAATTTATTTTCAGCCACCACTGGCCAACAAGCCGCAGGAGAGTATAACAATCCAGATCTACCTTCAGTCCATTGCCACTCGAGCTGTCCGCTCCTGGCATTAAGGGCATAAATTGATTCATCCCAGGCACCGTATATCACTTTACCTTGAGCCAGTACAGGTTTTGTCTCGATGTATCCCGATCCCTCGCTAAAGGTCCATTTCTTTTTACCATTTCTCAGGTTCAGAGCATGAACCTGGCCTGCTCCATTCCCGATATAAACTTTTCTACCCTTTACCAGCGCTGAGCTAAAAACAGACGCCTCACTTTTAACCTGCCACAGCAATTCACCATTCCTGGACGAAATACATGAAATTGTTGAATCGACAGAGCCGATCACAACGCGTGACCCTTTAACAGCAGGGGTGGAGTGAATGGCTCCGCCTGCTTGCCAACTCCAATTCACTTGCCCACTTTCAATATCCAGGGCTAGAAGTTCGCCACCAACTGTGCTGACAAATACCTGAGTAGCATCAACCGTTGGAGCTGATGTGATCAGTGATCCAGTTTTGTGCTGCCAGACAATCTCAACTCCCGAAGTATCATTCTCCGAGTAGTCAGGGTAGGGCAGACTCAAGGAATCCTGAGAGTTTTTATCACCAAGTGGCAGGCTATGCCAGAAATGGGTGCTGTCTGCCAAGGGAACCCTTTCAATAAAATTCGCATGATCAGGGTATAGATCAACAATGCTATAACCCGTGGGTTGGTCTCCACGTCTTAATATGGAACGACTCATGACGCCAGGGATGCCTTCATAGGATGTGGCTTGATTGGCATGACCGTGTCCATGCAGCACCGCTTGAATATTAAAGGGTCCCAGTACATCTCGGAGGGCATGCCAGTTGTCTACTGATGGATTCAGAGGATAGTGCATGACAATAAATATCTTTTGTCGAGGATCAGACAAGGATTGGAGAATAGCTTTGATCCAGGAAATATCAGCCGGATCAATGTAGCCTGCTCCCATCCTCAGGAGGGGACCCTGGTGTGACCCGATAAAACGATATTCTCCAACTTCGAAGTTGAACCTGTCCGCTCCCCACAACTGTTCGAAGAGCAGGCCGCCAGAAGAAGACCATTTCAAATCATGATTTCCAGGGATGATGTAATAAGGGAATTTGAGGCTATCTAAAATGGATTTGGCCTGGTACAGGTTTTGACCAACATCGAGCTCAGAGATATCTCCAGAAACGATAACAAATGAGATACTATCATTTTCATTAATATCATGTACAACGATACTTAGATCTTCAGCCCCAGTCCCAGTCCTTGCACCCACATGGGTGTCTGTGAGCCAGGCAAATTTAATTGGTGAAGGCATATCAGCTTGACCGAAAAGTGTCCCCAGGGCGAAGACGAAAGCGATTGAGCGTCTGTGAAGCGAAGACATTAAGAATCCCTTTTTTTATCAATATAATTCATTGTTGTGGGTAGGGAAGTATGATTATTGAATCCGTATGAAATGTCATAAAAATTAACTGTAGTAAGGCTTTTTCGCTCTTCATACTCAATATTGGGTTGATTTTCAATTTTGACCTGATCTTATCACCATTAGATTCAAAGCTGAATAATTGTGTAAGGACCCACACTCATGAAACTAACCGCTTTCAACGCCATTCATAAATCACTTGGTGCTAAGATGGTACCATTCGCAGGTTATGAAATGCCCATTCAATACGAAGGTATAATTGCTGAGCATGAGAAAGTTAGAAATCAGGCTGGTTTGTTTGATGTCTCCCATATGGGAGAGTTCTGGGTAACAGGGGAGCAAGCGCTGGAATTCGTAGAATATGCCACAGCAAATAATGTTGGTTCAATGGAAAAGGGCCAGGTCCAATATTCAACCATGTGTCTCGAAAATGGCGGTATTGTTGATGACCTTCTCATTTACCGTTTTGTAGATCGTTTTTTGCTGGTTGTCAACGCCTCAAATCTTGAGAAGGATTGGAATCACTTATCCGAGCTGGTTGAGAAGTTTCATGATGTGCAACTCACTAACGGTTCTGACGGAATTGCATTGCTCGCGCTGCAGGGACCGGAATCAATGAATATTCTGTCCAAATTGACATCTGCCAACCTCGAAAATCTTGAATTTTATCACTTTGGGATAGGTGATGTGAATGATTTACCCATGATAATCTCTCGGACTGGCTACACAGGTGAGTTGGGCTATGAACTTTATCACGATCCAGAGGAATCAGAACAACTCTGGAGTGCCCTAATGGAAGCCGGTGAAGAATATGGATTGGCACCAATTGGTCTGGGTGCTCGGGATACGTTAAGGATGGAAATGAAGTTCTGTCTTTACGGAAACGATATTGATGAAACCACCACGCCCCTTGAAGCCCGTTTGGGTTGGGCAACGGATCTTGAAAATGGTGATTTTCTTGGTCGCGATGCACTGATTAAACAGAAAAAAGCTGGACTTTCCCGCTTTTTGGTTGCCTTTGAAATGCTGGATAGGGGACTGCCACGTCATGGATATGAAATTTATGCAGGGGATGATAAGGTTGGTGTTGTTACATCAGGGGGTCAAAGTCCATCTTTGAAAAAAGGGATTGGTCTTGCTTATATCGATAAACCGCATCAGAAAGTGAATACTTCGCTCAGTATTGATATCAGAGGTCGTCGTCTCGCTATTAAAGTCATTAAACCACCGTTTATAAATAAGAAAACCAGTTGATTCTATGGTAGCCAAAAAGAAGCAAATTAGTTTAGAAGAAAAAAGCCACGAAATTCTGGGTATTCTCACCATGGTGGTGGGAGTATTTGTGCTCCTCAGTTTGGTAAGTCATGAATCAACTGAAGAACTAAGCATCATGCCTGGCGTACACTTCCATAATTGGATGGGTTATGTGGGAATTTTTATCTCCTGGGCATTATTTAAAATGTTCCTGGGATGGGGTTCGCTAGTCATTGCCATTTTAATTGGTATCTGGGGCTATGTGGTTTTCTCTGAAAAAGATTTCCAACCAGTTTTCCGCTTTACCGGCTATAGTTTTGGAACCACACTGATCCTGATGACGCTTTTCGCGATGATTGCCGAGAAGAGTGGGATGACTTCAGAACAATTATTCAGACATAGTGGGTATCTTGTTATAAATATCGGTCAGTTGTTAAAGGATTTTCTGGGATTTCCAGGTGCGATTCTCATTCTGTTAAGTATTGGGGTTGTCACTATTCAAGCCTGGCGCGGTTTTTCATTCCGTCATGTTAACGATTGGATCGAGGATCGAATTTCTGAACTGCGCAATAAACTCAATCTAGCCAGCAAGAAACGAGCTAAGGTTAAAGATCTTAAAGAAAGGTCACAGGCTCCCATTCAGCGGGAAGAGGAAGTTGCCCCTGTAAAAGCTGTACCAGTACCAGTACCAGAACCTGCAGCGGAAGCTGTTCCTCCACCGATTCAGCGGGAAGAGATGCCTCCCAAAAATTTAGGCAAAGCTGAACAAACCACTCTGAAACCCAATGAAATAGAAATTGAAGATGCTGTAATTGAAGATCAAGTGGACTATGATGAGACTCAGGAAATAGTTCCCAAAAGAGAGTACAAGCTACCCTCCGTTGATTTGCTCATGGAGCCACCTCCAACTTCAGCCGGACAGTCAAAAGATATTCTGCTAACAAAGGCTGAGTTGCTGATTCAGACGCTTGAGACTTTTGGCGTGGATGGGCGTGTGACCAACATCGCTCCAGGTCCTGTTATTACCAGATACGAGGTCGAACCGGGTCCTGGAATTCGTGTTTCAAAAATTGCCAATCTCTCTGATGATATTGCCAGGGTGATGGAAGCCCAAAGTGTCCGTATTATTGCACCCATCCCTGGAAAAAATTCTGTGGGAATTGAACTCCCAAATGATGAACCGGAAATTGTGTATTTCAAGAGTGGTATCAATTCACCAAAATTCTCTGAACCTGCCTCAGTATTGACAATTGCACTGGGTAAGACGACTGCTGGCGAAATATTTGTGGCTGATCTAGCCAAGATGCCTCACTTGCTGGTTGCTGGAGCCACCGGCTCAGGTAAATCAGTGTGTATTAACACCATCATTACTTCACTTCTATATCGTGCCCGTCCTGATCAGGTGAAATTCATCATGATCGATCCCAAGAAATTAGAGCTCTCTACTTACAAGCGGTTGCAGGGTTATCATTTGATTACCAGTGAGTCCATTGACGAATATGTAATTACTACTCCCAAGAATGCCATTCATGCTTTGCGTTCCGCTGAGTTGGAAATGGAGAAACGTTACAACCTGCTCAGCAAGAAAACGGTTCGTAACATTGATCAATACAATGAAAGAGCTACAGGCAAGGATGGATATGTTCCGCTGCCATATATCGTCGTATTGGTTGATGAACTGGCTGATCTTATGATTACAGCGGGCAAGGAAATTGAAGAGCCTATTGCACGTCTGGCTCAGATGGCTCGTGCCGTGGGTATTCACCTTGTGATTGCTACTCAGCGACCATCTGTCGATGTTATCACCGGTGTGATCAAAGCCAACTTTCCAACACGTATTGCTTTCAAGGTGGCACAGAAGAACGACTCAAGAACCATCCTTGATCAAAATGGTGCTGAAAAACTATTGGGGCGCGGAGATATGCTATTCCTGGCTCCTGGAGCACCTGCACCAGTCCGACTACATAATGCCTTTGTGACCCTGGAAGAAATTGAGGATGTCCTGGATCATATTCAGGAACAACCCAAACCAGAAGAAGAATTATTACCAGGTATTGTTGATGAACAGGATCCCACAATCGCAGGTACAGAGGGCGGGGGAGAGCTTGATCCCTTATATGATGATGCCTATCGTCTGGTAGTTCTTCACCAACAAGGCTCGGTGAGTATGATTCAGCGAAGACTTCGTGTGGGTTATGCTCGGGCCGGTAGACTTATCGATGAGTTAGAACGTGCCGGCGTAGTAGGACCTAATACGGGTAGCAAGGCACGAGATGTGCTGGTTGGACCTGAAGTCCTGGATAACCCTTCATTCGATGAAGATATCCTTGATGATTAAGTCAGCAATCCTTCCCATTAAACTATATCGTTCCTTAAAAGTAACCCTCTCAGGGTTGGCAATATTTCTATGCATGAGTGTTTCGCTATCTGCAGCTAAACCACCCAAAGAACTTTCAAAGGTCATTGATCATTTTTTGAACCTGGAAGCCACCAGCATAAAAATTAATCAAGTCATTGATTGGCGATTTTCAGACAAAAGTGACACCGTCAGAATTCAAATGGATATCAACGGTGGGAGCAATTTTCACGTGATGTTGGCCGATTTCGGAATGGAAATATTTGTGACTGAAAGAGAGATGATTACGCTCAACCATATCAGAAAACAGGTTTTATATGAAAATACTACTCCTGATGCCTTACTGAAGCAACTCTTTGTGGGAGGGGATCTGAATCAGGCTCGCTTTAAAGGTGAGAAAAAACTAAAGGACGGCAGGCGCAGGCTTCATTTTTCGTTTGCCAGTGATTTCTCTGATTGGGAAAGTCTCTCCACGATTTTGGGCATTGATGACAAGCTTGAAAAACTTATTCTGGTTGATTATGACGGAAACAAATATATCATTTCACTGAGCTATTTACTTGGGTATGATGGGTTTTCCATCCCAAAAATTGATGAGGACTATCTGCATTATCAGGTTGCAGATCTGAGGGGGAAGTAATGCGCATTATAGATTTGGTAAAAGAACACCCCTGGAAGTTTTTAATATCTATCGCTGTGAGTCTGGGACTGGTCTATTTTTCATTCAAAGATCTTGCATGGGAACCCTTCTGGCAAGCAGTGCTGTCCATAAATTATTGGTTATTTGCTGCTGGTGCCTTTCTGCTTGTTTTTAGCAATGTGGTTAGGGCCGCTC
This sequence comes from Fidelibacterota bacterium, assembly GCA_013202495.1. GTDB lineage: Bacteria > Fidelibacterota > UBA8477 > UBA8477 > JABMPR01 > JABMPR01. The sequence goes on from JABMQQ010000052.1 coordinate 30,071, forward strand.
GCTGGAAAATTTTATTAAGCCCACAAAAGACAATTAAAACCAATCACTTATTTGAAGCCACAATGATGGGGTATATGGGAAACAATGTGCTCCCCTTCAGACTGGGAGAAGTGTTGAGAGCTATGGTGGTATCCAAGCGACATGATTTAAAAGTAAGTGGTGTTGGTGCTTCTATCGTTGTAGAACGCGCCTTGGATATGTTTTCATTTCTCATTCTGGCGGGTATCTATGCTACACTGGTTCCTACGTTTGAATCCGCACGCCTCTTGGCCATTCTGGGTCTCAGTGCCCTGTTTATGATCATCATATTGGGCTTTTGGGTCAATCGCCAACATGAAAAATTCCAAGTTCGTATTGAATCGTGGCGTCAAGGATTTATCGATGGGGGTCATCCGAAAAGAGCGGAACATCTCGTATCAATATTTAAAGGTCTTGAGACCATGTGGCATATGCCAAAGCCCTTCATGGTAATCCTCCAAACTGGTTTTCTCTGGTTGCTCTATTTTATGGTCACTTTCCTGGCATTGGCTGCTTTTGATTTCGGATTGGATTTGGTAGAACTATGGAAGGTGTCATCCATTTTGCTGGTTTTCACAACTTTGTCCTTGTCCGTTCCAGCAGCACCTGGCTACGTGGGCACCTATCATGGGGCGGTTCTGGCAGCGTTGATGATATTCAACATCGACAACGATGCAGCGAAAGCTTTTGCCATTGTTATGCATCTTATGAACTATTTGTTATACACGCCTATGGGTGCCTGGTATCTGATGAAAGCGGGCTTAACCCTCGATCTGGCTAAGAGCCAGTCTGATCTGGCTGACTAAAGAAAAATTGCTTTCGCTATAGATTTTTTAGCTTACTAGAATTATGGGGACCAAAAGCTGTAAAAACTTTTTGCAGACCGGTCTGAGCTCCATTCCTTGCTTGACTGTTTGCTAGTTAGCAATTAGCATTGAAGGCTAAATTTTAAAGATAAAAGCTCAGCGTATATCCATTGTTAGATAATCGACGTCTAATCGTTTATGTTTCTGGATTCCTGGGGGATGAATAACTTGGACTTAGGAGCAACTTATGAATGAACTTAATCTGACGGCGAATCTCATCTTGCGTAAGCACAAAGAGCAGAGCGCTTTGCCTGTGCGTGAACGTGACTGGGACAAAATCGAAGAACTCGTTACCAAAATTAATTCAGTCAATTCAACCTTCCAGATCATGGCATCCCTGGTATTTGGTGTGTCATTTTCAATCATCACCCTCCTCATTCTTATGATGGTTGGTGGTACCGGTGTCGAATCTGCCGCCATGGTTACCGGAAATTTTGTCGTCTCTGTGATTGTGGGAATTGCCGTAGCATTAACCATTTTAGCAAGACAGCAAAAGGCCAATGTTGCAAAAGCAATCGATGTCGTTCTCAATGAAATGGATCTTGTACAGAAAGAGTTTAGTCCAGTAAGCATGGCGACTCAGGTAACTGAAGAAGTCAAGGAATCTACTGCATCTGTTGCCGATCAATTCCTGAAATAAGATTAAGACCGCCAAGTCCTTTATTTTATTAGAGAAGAATGTTTAAAAAGCTGGTAAATCTGCTTGCCCAA
>JABMQQ010000053.1 GCA_013202495.1 Fidelibacterota bacterium
GCCTAATTCAGTTGACTTTAACTACAGTACCTTTGTTAGAAAGCCAGTTTGTTATGCTCATTCACTTGAGCCATCAATCAATTGATATTTTTTGGTGGTATTTTTAATCGGGTCTATAAAGGTTATTTCACCAGAATCAGATATTCTCAAGAACTCATAGTTTCTGCCTGGACGGAATTCTTTCATAATTGATGTATCTAAAACATCCCAAGCATAATACACTCTGCCAGAATTATCACCTGCATTAAAAATTATTAGGTTACCATGTTTTACGAAGATTACATAGCTTACTCCACCAATCCCTAACTTTTCCCACGAATAACTTCCGATGACTTCACCGTCTTCGTTAATTAGGTCAAAATAGTTTGGGAGTTTTTCTATCGCATAGCCTCCAATAAGTAGCAGGACATTTTTTGTTTTCGAGTGAAGTTTGGCATCGATATAATAATCTGTATTATACTCTTCTCTAAAAGCAATAGGATCAACGGGAAAATCGTAATGCTTACTCCATTTTTCCTCACCGAAATAATCGTAAAGTGCGACATCCGTCCAATATTCCACCAGCTGAATTCTTTGCGTCACAGCAGCTTTTTTAATTGATATAGTAAGGACTACAACACAGCTATCTCTAAGTAAGCGGACATCACGTGTTACCGACTCAGACAGATAGCTTCGTCCCCTATAATTAGATAGATCATTCCGAACAGTTCTATTAAGAATAACTGGAGCATGACTTCCCTTCGAAAGAAACACAATTCTTTCAGAGTCTACCACAGGAGCAGTTACATCTTGAGCAGAAAAGCTATCATTTGAACAGAACAGAACTAAAATTAAGAGTACATAATATATTGGTTTTAATCTGAACATTGTTTCAGGTCTTTCTAACTACGTTTATCCGGTCTGGTATAATATTTAGTGTGTATTATTTGAATCATAATAAGTACTCGGTTTATCCATAATTTTCCCTCCAAAACATCCATGCTCTCGAAAAATAATATTTATTTAGGGTTATTTACTGTCCGTGTAAGTGACTAAAGATCATCCAGGGGACTCCGAACACCTCCGGGACCTCTGTTAAGGACATGGGTGTAGATCATAGTCGTCTTTAAATCCTTATGACCCAACAAGGTCTGCACAGTCCGGATATCATAACCCCCCTCTAATAAATGCGTTGCAAATGAGTGACGGAAGGTATGACAGGTAATCCGCTTGGTCAAGTCGCATTTGTCGACAGAAAGTTTAATTGCCCGTTGTATTATCGAAGCATCCATATGATGACGACCCTCAGTCCATGTCCACCTGTCTACCCAGCGGTTTTCCTGGGGGAAAACCCACTGCCATCTCCATTCAGCAGACGCTCCTGGATATTTCCTATCCAATGCTCCGGGCAACATGACCTCTCCCCAGCCTTGTTCAAGATCAGATTTATGCAGAGTCTTAACCTTATTTAAATGGCGTGCTAAGCGCAATTTTAAAACCTCGGGTAACATAACTACTCTATCTTTATCCCCTTTTCCCCTATTTATATGGATTTCATTCCTGCGCATATCCAAATCCTGAACCCTTAATCGTAAACATTCTATCAATCTCATTCCAGTACCATAAATCAGTTCCACCATCAGCTTCTCACGTCCAACCAGGCGACTCAATACCATTTTCACTTCAGCTCTAGACATTACAATAGGAACCCGTATTGGCTTACGAGCCCGAATTAATCCCTCCAATTTTCCGACCTCTCTGCCGATAACATGACGATACAAAAACAAGAGCGCCGCCAGTGCCTGGTTTTGGGTTGATGAACCAATATTGGTTTCCACAGCCAGATAACTTAAATATTGGTTAATTTCAGCTTCAGCCATCTTTTCTGGGTGCTTGTATTTGTGGAATCTAATGAAACGCACCACCCAAGAGCTGTAAGCTTTTAACGTTCTTGGACTATAATGGCGAGATCGCATGGCCTGGTTAAATCGATCAAGGAGCTTTGTTTGTTCATAACTCTGGTGAATTGAACCATCTGAATGAAATGACTTAGCTTTCATTTTCTACCTCATACTTTTGGAAATTAGATATCTTTTGGTGCGTGATCAGATGGTTGACGCAACAAACATAGAGATTCGATCTGAATATAAAAACATTAATTTGTGTGTAATTACAATATGTTATTAATTTTGTAAAATTGAATAATGTGCAGCTACTCAAACTGTCATCTGCAATTTGATGGAACTTATGTCTCATATTGGGGTAAATTGGAGACACATCTTTTCAATATGTTTGTTTACAATAGTTTATACCAATTCAGAAAAAGGAGAATAATATGACCCTTAAGGAAAAATTGGAACTTTTATGGAAATATCTGTTTCTGGCAGTCATAGTATTTGCAATAGCTCAGTTCGGAAGAACTCACAAATCAAGATCCATGTACCACGATTTCCAGGGAGAACACGGAAATAAGATGATGTGGTACAGTGATGAAGATTGCGATACTGATGAAATGAAGGTTGATGTTGAGATTGAAAAATTCGCTGGGGGTGACTCCATCATTAAAGTTATCATCAATGGAGAGACCATGGATCTTGAAGATCTGGAAATACTTGATGAAAATGTCTTTATTAAAAAGATGAAGCATGATGGCGGTGGCAAGGAACATAAGGTCAAGATTATCAAAAAGAAGATATCTAACAAATAGTAAAACTTTACCAAAAAAAAGTACACCTCGCCTTTTTTTATATCAATTTATCTAATTCTATTTTGAATAGACTGCTATTGCAGACATCACTTCCCGTTCAACAGTTTTCCCGGCTGGTCGATTGAGCAGCATACCATTTACAACCAATGCTGATGAGCCCCCCCCATCTAGATTTATAGCGTCTTCGCATCCCAATTCCAGCATAATATTCGCCAGCTCTGGTAAATCAACACCACGACTGATCAATTGTCTCCCATCTACTATTAATAGAATCAAATCACCTTCTGGGGTCACTCCTGCAGCTGTACGGGGGTGAACCTCAGGTATACTGGTTCCAAAGAATACTTCTTCATTGACAGGAATAAAAACCTCCCCATCACGCATAAGTATCGGACCAGCTCCTAAAATATCTCGATAAGGCCATAATTTGCGATGAGTGGTATCTTTCTGGGCACCTGGAAGACCCGGATTATTGGCAATCCCTTGCTCCCAGCTAAAGACAGAATCTCCAGTAGAAGAAACCCAATTTATTTCAATACCATTATTATCATTGAACCCAATCGCAGACCGATGAAGATAAAACCTTTCTTCATTTCTTAGTACCGAAGACGTGGCAGCATGTATCAGGTCGCCATCAACCTTTAATAGACCTACATGTTTCGCTGGATTTAGATCCATCCTGAAATAACCACCATTTATCATGACAGGGACACCAAGGCGTTGGGCAAAATCCGAAACCGTTTCTCTAGCATCAGTATCGGTGGACATGACAACACGACTCTCAATTTCGGGAAGCGGTTCTTTAACAAGCACATACCAGGCCCTGAGGTTTGCGCCAACATGAACCGATTGATAAACTGATATGCCCTCAGGCAAGTCCCTATTAATTGAATCAATTGATGTCCACTCCAGACCAAGTCCAGGATATTCAATAGAGGAATTGCCAGATGTATTACAGCCGATTAGCAGCGAGATGACGAGCAGAGAGAAGAGATTTCGATTCAACATAATTACCAATATAGTATGATTTTGACCAATATCGAAAACCGATTATTGGATTAGTTACTTTTCTTTGCAGAATTAATCAGAAAAACAGCAATTATAGATAAAGTGCCGCCTAACAATATATTTAGTTTTAGGGGTTCATTAAGTATGAGCATGCTGAATAATAACGCACTTAAAGGTACAGTAAAAATAAATGCGGAGGCCTTTTCCGAGCCTAACCGCGAAGCTGCAATAAAATATGCCGTCGTGGCAAAAGCCATGGCTCCCACCGATATTGAAATAAGATTTAGCCAAAAACTTAATCCCATTGTGAAAACGGTAAATATTGCTGAGGTATCTACAAAAAATAATGCCAGACCTGCGCTGACCAAATACAACCAGAAGCTATAGGTAAGCGTACTCATATGTTGGTTAATTTTTGACGAAATGAGTGTCAGGAAGGCCCATGTACTTGCGCACAACACAAAATATTGATTCCCGCTGGTGAATATGGCTGACCAGCCGTCTTGCCATACGTTAATCAGGATACTTCCGCCAAATATTCCCAGGAGCAGACCGCCCAATGAACGACCTCTGGGTAATTTCTTGTGGACAACTGAAATAAGTAAAAAAGTTAACACTGGATTGAGAGTGGTAACCAAAACCCCACCTGCACCTGCAGCACCCAGCTTAGTCCCGGTGAAATAAAAATGATTGTAAAGAACGAGAAATACAGCACTCCCCAAAATTGAGGGCAGTCCTGCGAGAGTGATTCTCCATTCAACCCCTCGCAATATCAAGGTGAACCACATAAATATTCCAGCTATTAAAAAGCGCCAGAACATGAGGATGGGAATGCTGGTATAAGTACCCAGAATCTTCCCATTGGTCCACGAAAGCCCCCATAGTGCCATGGCGAGAATCATAATAAGATATAGAAAGGTATTTTCTGATCTTTTCATCTGACAGGTTAATCAGGAGAACTGAATTTACCCTACCTGAAATAAAAAAGTCCCCACCAATTTCTCGATGAGGACTATGTATTGAGATTTAGCTAGGTTTTACTCAAAAGCAGCAACGTAACGTGGATAAACTGGTACAAACATATTTTCTTTCACCCAGGCCTTGATATTCTCCGGTCTCTCAACTCGAGCCAGTCCTTCATCAAAAGCCATTTCGCAAATGGCTGTGGCGATAGTCAGAGATATTTTTCGGATTTTCCTTAGATCTGGATAGACAGTCCTGAGTGAGAGTTCTTCCTCAGTGACCATATCAGCAAGCGTCTTTGCCGCCATATAAAACATGGCGTCAGTTACTTTTTTTGCCTGGCATAATGAAGCGCCTAAACCCACACCGGGAAAAATGAACATATTATTGCCCTGACCTGGAACATAGATTTTTCCACGCATTCTTACTGGATCAAAAGGACTACCACTGGCAAAGATTGCTTTACCTTTTGTCCATTTATAAGCCTGTTGAGCAGTACACTCTGATTTCGATGTAGGGTTGGATAGCGCGAAGATGATGGGCTGTTTGGAATAGTTCATCATTTCTTTGACAATGGCTTCGGTAAAAGTCTGACCCTGGCCACTGACGCCAACCAAAATTGTAGGCTTCACTGTCTTGATAATATCCATGAGATTATCAATGAGATCTTCATCCCTTGCATAAGGAACTTTATGATCCTGAAGTGGACGAGGACCATTTTTGACAACCAAACCCTGGCTATCAATCAACCAGAACAGTTTCCTGGCATCTGCTTCACTCATCCCACTCTCTTCAACAATTCCGGCAACTATCATATCCGCGATACCAACAGCGGCGGAACCTGCACCATAGAAGATGATACGCTGTTCAGAGAGTTTTTCCTGCTTCATGCGCATCCCACCAAGTAGACCTGATAGAGCGACTGCGCCGGTGCCCTGGATGTCGTCATTAAAGCACAATACTTTTTCCCGGTATTTATTCAATATTGGGAAGGCATGATCGTTTGTGAAATCTTCCCACTGTATTAAAGCTTTGGGCCATCTATCCTGTACTGCAGTGACAAATTCATCAACGATCTCATAGTATTCATCATCATCAATACGATGCTGATTGAGTCCCAGGTAGAGAGGATCTGCCAATAATTCTTCATTGTTGGTTCCTGTATCCAGGAGAATGGGTAAGGTCTTGCAGGGATAGACACCACCACCAGCAACATAAAGGGCCAGTTTACCGATAGGTATACCCATTCCATTAGCACCCAGATCTCCTAATCCAAGGATTCTAGATCCATCTGAGATCACGATAATGTCAATTTCATCTTGATTCCAGTTATCGAAGATGTTCCGGATCTGTCCTTTGTCTTTAGCACTGATATACATACCGCGATTTTTGCGATAAATATGACCAAATTGCTGACAGGCTGCACCTACAACAGGTGTATAGACGATGGGGGTCATTTCCATCAAATTCTCAGTGAGTACCTTATAATAGAGAGTCTCATTCCTATCATGAAGACTTGTAAGGAAGATGAATTTCTCCAGCGGATCAGTTTTGCGCTGATAGTTCTCCAGGACTCTGACAACTTGCTCTTCGATATCCACAACTTTTGGTGGAACCAGACCCTGGAGCCCCAACTCCTTACGTTCGTCCTCTGTAAATGCGGTTCCTTTATTGATCAATGGCTCGTTTAGAACATCCGTGCCTCTGATGATCACCTCGAGTGCTTCATCTAGACTTTCCATCTGATAGCGACGTTTTTTTACCATTCCCATGATTTTCCCCTTCATAAACTATTAATAAACATTAAGGGACACAATGTGCCGAAGTGAACCCTTTGCTAGTGTTGACCTTTCATGCTCACATAATTATGCAAAAATGATGCAAGCTTGGCACTATTCATGCAAATAAAAGTCACGATTAGAGATTATTTAATCACCACAGATTCATTTTTTTTTAAAAATAGCGGAGGGACAATGAAAATTAAAAATCGTTGGTTTGTTGTTTTGGGGGCAGTTCTCATTCAGTTAGCGTTGGGGGCAATTTACGCATGGTCAGTTTTCACTCCATCACTGGTTGATGCGGGTTGGACAAAAGCTATGACACAGGCTGTTTTTGCTACAGGTCTGTTCTTTTTTGCAGTGGTCATGGTCATGGCAGGTAGAATTATGCCCAAATTGGGACCACGCAAGGTCGCCATGGCTGGTGGATTTGTTTTGGGTTCAGGATATCTGCTTGCAGGACTATTTGGTGGAACCAATTTTATCGCTCTTCTTGTATTTATCGGAATGATAGGCGGAGCTGGAATCGGTCTCGCATATGTAGTACCAATTGCAGTGGGTATGCGTTGGTTTCCAGATAAAAAAGGATTGATTACAGGTATGGCTGTTTCAGGATTTGGTTTTGGCGCAACACTATGGGTCAAATTGGCTGGATCATGGGGCTCCCTTATTGCTCTCTACGGGCTCAGTACAACCTTCACTGCTCTGGGTGCTATCTTCATGCTCATGATTCTGCTTGGAGGTATCTGGATGATATTCCCACCTGAAGGCTGGTTGCCAGCTGGTTATACCTTGCCTGTCGCTTCTGATGGATCTGCAATCGGTGATGAGCATCATTTCAATAGTACTGAAATGCTGAAAACTCCACAGTTCCACTTTATTTCTATGACCTTCGCCTTTGGCGCCAGTGCCGGACTCATGAGTATTGGTCTTATGAAATTATGGCCCATGGTTGCCTTAACAGGTAATGGTATCGATAAAGTAGCTGCCAGCGCTATAGCCGGAACCGCCATGGCCGTGTTTTTCTCACTTGCCAATGGCCTGGGACGAATTGCCTGGGGTGCCATTAGTGACAAGCTGGGTCGGAAACAATCCATTGTGATTATGATGGCTACACAAGGTGTCTTTGTCATTCTTTTTCAATGGATGGCTGGAACACCTGCCCTCCTGTATCTGGGAGCAACACTCATCGGTTTTAATTTTGGCGGAAATTTTTCACTCTTCCCAACTATTACTGCTGATACGTTTGGCAGCAAGTTTATAGGACAGAATTATGGATGGGTATTTTTAGCCTATGGCTTTGGTGGAATACTTGGTCCCATTTTGGGTGGCTGGCTTGGAGACATGGGTAACTTCCCACTGGCCTTCACCATTTGTGGAATTCTCTGTTTAATTGCCGCAGGGATTATGTCACAGATAAAGCCTGCTTCAAAAGCAGTCTAGATCCAGCTCAAATTACAGAACAACAAAAAGAGGCTGTCCCAGAAGGGGTAGTCTCTTTTTGTTTTACAAACAAGGAACATTGATTGAAGAATTAAGAAGTTTAGCAAACTTCGGTATTCAAAAATCGTTGATCCTTGCCTGTCAGGTCGAAGTTCGAAGAACGAAGACTGATTCGCTATTCGATATTCAAAGCAGACAGCCTCTTTTTTTTTGTCAAATCTTTACCCTAAGACTTAGGCAGATATTGAAGCTAATATTTTTGAATCCTGTAAACCTGTGAGCTCAACACCAACAATGCTATTCAACAATGCTTCTGCACTACTGGTAATATGGACTTTCAGATAATTTTCTGTCATCCCAGTCAGGATCCCCTCTTTTGAACTCTCAAGCAAGACCTGCTTGGACTGATTTAGTTGTCGCAGAGCAAAGCTCTGGTTCTTTTTTTCGGAAAGTTGTGTCAAGCGCTTGTTTCTAGCTTTGCGATCCCTCATGCCAACCTTACCAGGCAAGTTGATGGCGTCAGTATTGGGTCTCTCCGAATAGGTAAATACATGGAGATAAGAGATATCTAATGATTCTATGAGATCGTAGGTCTCCTGAAATTCAAGTTCACCCTCACCTGGGAATCCGACGATTACATCCACACCTATTCCAGCATCAGGCATAACTGATCTAACCGCTGTAATCCTGTCCATGTACAACTCAACACCATATCTCCGTTTCATAAGACCCAGAATTTTATCTGAGCCCGCCTGCAATGGGATATGAAAGTGCGGGAGGATGCTTTTTGATTTCGAAACAAAGTCGATGATCTCATCTGTAAGTAAATTTGGCTCAATGGATGAAATCCTGATTCGGTCTATCCCTTCCACAACATCCAGTCTTTTCAATAGATCGATAAGCGTTAATCCAGAACCAAAGCGGTAGTCACCAACATTTACACCGGTTAGAACGATCTCCTTGACGCCTTGAGCTGCTATCTCATAGGCCTGGGTCACCAGAATCTCTGGATCAATGCTGCGACTTTTCCCTCTGGCTAATGGGATAGTACAATAGGTGCAGGGGTAATCACAGCCATCCTGTATTTTTAAAAATGATCGCGTTCTATCGCCAACAGAATAGGATGGTGTACACCCATGTAATTCTTCGATTTCTGTATCTTGAATAACCAGGGGAGTTTCTTTTTTTGAATCAAAATCAAGATGTTGAAGAAGATTGAATTTTTCCTTCATCCCCAGCACCACATCAACCTTGGATGTTGCCACAATGTTTTCAGGTCTCAACTGTGCGTAACAGCCGATGACAGCTACTTTTGAATCAGGAGCTTGCCTTTTCGCTTTGTTTACAATTTTACGAAACTCACGGTCTGCATTCTCAGTCACTGAACAGGTATTGATAACATAGAGATCAGCTGCTTGATGAAAGTCTATTTTTTCATATCCAGCTGCTTCGAATTGCCTGGAAATGGTTGACGTCTCAGCGTAATTGAGCTTACAACCCAGGGTATGAAAGGCGACCTTTTTTGTTCTACTATTCATCGTTATATAATAGTCACCACGACTCTGTTGGAAAGTTCATTCTGACTCTCAATATTGTTACAATTTTATCAATGAAATAATCCAATAAAACACCGATATAAACGAATATACCCCCCGAATTCAGTTTGATTTAATACGTAGTAAATTATTTTGTTTTCTCACATCAAAGGAGTAGACATGAACCTATTTTCACATTCCTGGCTTCCTTTCATTTACCTGTATGGTCTTGGAGGAATCCTATTTATCGCTGGAATCATCATCACAATGAAAGCCGGTTCGTTTGACCTGAAACGTCCTAAGCATAAAAAGTGGATGTGGATTTTAATTTTTGGTTTTGTCTGGTACTTTACCATGCACGCTTTAATGACCTGGGCTGCACTTGGAACCATCTCTCCCTACACAGTGCTCTATACCTTGTTAGCTATGGTTGGAGTATTTGTAGTTGTAACGTTAAGATTTGGAAAAGGAGCGAGGGCATAATGCAGACCTTTCATAGCATCGGAACTACCACCGATTGGATTGTTATGGTGGTCTATTTTATAGCCATTATGCTTTTTGGTAGCTATTTCGGACGATATACTAAAAACACTTCAGATTTTTTCTTTGGCGGTCGTCGATTTTCCTGGTGGCTGATTACCATGTCTATTGTCGCTACTGGAGTTGGAAGTCATAGTTTTGTAAAATATTCAGCTAAGGGCTTTGAGCATGGAATTTCCTCCTCAATGACTTATCTGAATGACTGGTTTTTTATTTCCTTTTTTATGTTTGGCTGGTTGCCAATCATCGTATATTCAAAAGTAC
>JABMQQ010000054.1 GCA_013202495.1 Fidelibacterota bacterium
CTAGACCGTATGTTTAAATCGAAATAGAGTAAAGCTCCTAATAACTTGTTGAAGTTTCAGTAATCAACAAAAGACAGGAGCTTTACAATGAGAGAAGCTAAACAGATCGACTTTGATGGTCAAAACATTTACACAGGCATTGACGTCCATAAGAAAAGTTGGCAAGTGAGTATTTATACCGATCATTTCGAACACAAGACCTTTACTCAACCCCCTGTGAGTAAGACCTTGGTTTCATATTTACAGCGGACATTCCCTGGTGGAAAATATCATGCTGCATATGAAGCAGGATTCAGTGGGTTTTGGGCTCATGATGAGCTCACGGACTTGGGTGTCGACTGTATGGTGGTTCATCCTGGAGATGTACCTACTACGGATAAAGAACGTCGTCACAAGACGGATCCTCGAGATGCCCGCAAGCTTGCCAAACAACTCCGCAGTGGAGCCCTGGAGGCTATACATGTCCCATCAAGGCGACTTCGAGAGGATCGTAGTCTTATTCGACAGCGCAAGACACTGCGTAAGGAAGAAACCCGGGTTAAGAACCGCATCAAACAGTTTCTGCACTTTCGCGGGGTAGACATACCCGTGCACTTTTCGAACAGTTACTGGTCAGGGGCATTTATAAAGTGGCTGGAGGAAGTATCTCTGTATTGTGAGACAGGAACTGCCACACTGTCTTCACTGTTAAGGCAGTTGTCATCCCGCCGTAAGGAACTGGCCTATTTGAGCCGTGATATCCGCGCTTTGAGTAAAACAGAAGCATACAGTGACAAGGTCACCTATTTGAGATCTCTTGCAGGTATTGGTGCATTAAGCGCCATGATATGGTTGTCGGAACTTGGAGATATCCATCGTTTTAGAAACTTTGATCAACTTTGCAGTTATGTGGGGTTGGTGCCCTGGGAACATTCCTCTGGGGATCACGAAACTACGGGTGGTTTGGATCGCCGTGGCAATAAGGTGTTACGAACCGTGTTGATTGAGAATGCCTGGGTGGCAGTAAGGAAAGATCCCGAGCTCATGTTGGCATATAGCCAATACATCAAACGTATGAAAGGTCAGCAGGCTATTGTACGTATTGCCCGGAAATTACTGAGACGTATACGTTTTGTTCTGGTTAATGAGCAGGCTCTAGGGCAAGTTTGACATTAAGGAAAGAAAAATTGAAATAGATCCATACCACAATTAGGGCGGGACTAACGCTACTAACGCGTTGCAGCTCCATTGGATGTCTGCTCAAGGCTAGACTGCGTCCCGCCCCAATCCAGCTAAAGGCGGTTGTGCAGCCAATCATGGTCTGCTGATAAGAGAGTGGTGGGTTGGATCAAGAACAGAAAGGACTCATGGGAGTTTATTCTTGTGATTTAACATAAGAGAGCGTTAGCTAGACTGTAAAGGGGAATAAGTATGAGATATTTGTGGGTAGTAGCTTTGGTGTTTCTCAGCTGTGATGATCCAAAACCCGAGATTACACCAAACCCAGATGCTACGGCTACTTTTAATGAATCCATACTGCTAGCATTCCAAAATTCTCGATCAATTCGCATTGATTCAACCTTCACCAAAACAGTACAAGAAAATTTAAAGTTGGCTAGGACGCTGGATATAGAGCTTCAGGAAATACACAAGTGGGATTGTTTTAACTCGCATTATTTGGATATTTATTTTGAGGATTCTATTGATGTGATCTCAATAAATGATTCATGTGAGGTTTTAAATTCTGTTTTGAACTCCATTTTAGTAGAATATGACTTCATCGAATGTCTCGACTGGCTAGTGAGTAATCATTGGGGTGATTATGGATATTCTTTTAGATCTACTGAGTTACTCAATCTTCCTCCTTTGGCTGAACACCTAAATAGTTTCACTGGAGTGAGTTATGCAATGCCTTCTATGTGGGATTGTAACCCCTGGCAATGCTCTACAATATTTTTAAGTGTGTTAGACGATGTTTACACTTTCAAATTCTTTGATTCTTGCGATTCAGAGGAGGGGAAAGAATGGGTAATTGTTGTTCTTGATGGAGAAGCAACTCTAATTTCAAAAAGCTAGCTAACAAAGGTACTGTAGTTAAAGTCAAGTGAATTAGGC
>JABMQQ010000055.1 GCA_013202495.1 Fidelibacterota bacterium
AAACCCTTACCCACCTTAGGATAACGTCAAAAAGGTAAGGGGTCTTTTTTGAAAGTCAAGCAGTTATTCAATATTATTATTGAATCCTTTTTCGCGCAGAAACTGCTTCATTTCTTCAAAATTTGAAAATATTTCAGTCGTACATCCAACGATCCATGAGGACACTTTTTCCAGAGGCATACCCAGTACGAGAAAAACTGGCATCTTGTGCTCATAAGCCAGTGTGAGCTCGCCGTGAGTCCCACCTCCCTGGATTACATGCTCATCCCACAAGCAGATTACAGCATCACATTTTCCCAGGAGTTGGGCTAAATCTCGATCGATAATTTTTTTAATAACTGGCCTAAATCGTTTAATATCAACACTTTTCCACTGTCTGAAGTTATCCTTCTCTTCAGGAGTCAGAAAGTCCTGCTCGTGCTGTGACGGATCAAACACATCGATGCTAAAATCACTATCAAGAAATTGTGTAATCTCGGCTCGCCAGGCCTTTCCATCATCTGGAGCAGCTTCAATTGCCCCAGCTAGATAGATCCTCAACTATCGCCATCCAGGTGGAAAAACGTTGCTGAAAGCCAGATAAGGAAGGCAGTCTCAATTAAGCAGATCAGTAAAAAACCATAATCTATCATTCCATCAAGAAAGGCAATATCAAGCCCGGCCATCCAATTGTACGGAGGCAAGTAGAGGGCGATTTCAGGGTATTTATCAATTGGTGCCCCTTTGGTAAGGAACAATCCACTGATCATCATAATGGGGAGAAGCCCGATATATAGCAGCTTACTCAGGCTGTCAACATGCTTTGCAAGTAGACCAATAATCTTGCTCAGGGCCACAATTTGAAGTGCTCCCAGAAGAATGAATACAATACTCGCCTGGAAATTTATGGCTGCAAAGGACATCTCAGTTACAAAAGCCAGAATAGCCCAAACAACTGCAAGATGCATGAACCCTTTCGCCAGACTAATAATCCCCTGGGCGATAAAAAATGAGGGTTGGCGATGAAAACGACCCATCTCGTACAGACTGGCCATACCATTACTTCTCTGCGTCTCCCAGTAAAACCGTGCCGTAGTTTCATAAATCGTAATCAATAAGGTTAACAGGAGTGAATCCAGAACCAGAGCTGGCATGACGACCACCATCTCTGCTTTTGGCAACAGTGATTTGTAAGGTAGGAAAAACATAAAAAAGAAAATCAAGCCTGTGAGTACAGGTAAAAGACCCATGGTTGTAAATTGACGCTTATAAATGGTCAATTCGCGGTGCCAGAGGGCAGCTAGTACGTTATTCATGCAAAGCCTCCACCCTGATCATCCGTTTAAAGATATCGGACAATGCAGGTAAACGAGGCGTAGCCTCTACAACTCTCTCGTGAAATAGGGCTGTAATTTTCTCCGGGGGAATATCTACTTCTGTAATTATTTCATAGTGATTTCCCTGGACTGTATAAGAGACCACATGGGGTGATGCATCGAGGATATTGAAATCCCTTTCATGAGTTTCTGATAAGATGAGATCGAGAATGCGATTTTCCCGCTCCGTCTCTTTTAATTCCTTGAGGGTTCCATCAGCAACCAGGCGACCTGCATCAAGAATGGAGATTCTATCTGCAATACGCTCAACCTGATCAATGTTACTAGAAACCATGACAGTGGTGAATCTTAGCTTTTGTTCACGAAGAAAGGCTTCCATGAGTTCTTTACAACCTTGATCAAGGGAAGCAGTAGGTTCATCAAGTAGGAGAATGGATGGATTGTGCAATACAGCCCGGATAAACTCCATTTTTCTGCGGGTACCAAAGCTCACTTCTCTGGGGAAAGCGTGCAGGCTATCAGACACTTCAAAACGCCTGACAAATCCAGAGATGCGATTTATCAGATCTGCCTGGGCGATTCCATGCAGTTTCCCATGCAGCGTCAGGTTCTCCATCAAAGTCAGTGATTGTTCAAATCGGCTGTCTTGGGACATGTAGCCAATCTGGTGGCGAATTTGATTCTGCCTGGCCCCCAGATTGAGACCGTTGATATAGCCAGAGCCAAGTGTAGGGACACACAAAGTTGCTATCACTCTCAGCAAGGTCGACTTGCCTGAACCTGTTGTCCCTATCAGAGCATGGATATGCCCTTTTTCAACACCCAGGGTTACATTATTTAAAGCAGCCTTCTCATCATATTTCTTGATGATATTTCTCAGCGTAATTGAAACGGCCATATCAGCCTTTTCTCCCTACAAAAACGTTTAAATTACCGAATGGCTTAGCTTGCCACTTTCTTATCACCCTTAAAGGTCCATACTGCCAACAAAACAATCATCAACAATAGTACCCAGAGGGATGCATAATTATAGGTTGGTCCACCATAGGAAATGAGATCTGTAAATCGACCAATGAGCAGTGAGATACGCCCCATGACAGCAAAACCAAATGATGCACCAAAGCTGATCATAAGGAAATAAATTCCAACTCGGGTTACTTTCCCAAAATTGCCCTTATGCTCCTTGGAGAAATAGAAATATAGCAGCCCTGTGATTGTACCTATCAAAATGATAATATTGTTAATAATACTGGCATCTGTAAGGCTGAACCAGTCCAAGCCAACGAAAGAAACCGCAGATCCCTTTAGCTGACCCAGCACATTTGAATTTAAAAATGCATAGGCCCTGAGCCCCGCAGCCATTCCAACAGTATAGGCAATACCCAATCGTGCAAACCAACTCCATTTAGAGACCACACTCAAGAGCATCATCACTCCTAAAACAAAAGGGATGATGTAAATGAAGTGCGGATGGGTCCCATGTCCCTTATCGATACCACCATCTGGGAAAACGCTTGGTAAAATACCACCAAAAAGATTGTAAATGCCGTACCACGTGCGCATGAAAAAACCAGAAATTGCACCTTCAGGTACTGGCCAAAGTCGGCCAAACAGATTTGGTTGGATCTGAGTCCAGAAAAACATGGACATCCAGTATCCTGCAGAAATACCCACAAATACATGTTCAGCTATTTTGTAAAAAGGATTGTCTTTATATAAGTAGGAGAATATGCCCAGGGTCAGAAAAACAGCGACCCATGCTCCAAAAATTTCAGAACCGTTCATTATTCAACCTCCTAATACTTCTTGGAACGTCTGCGTTCAACAAAGAACGAGATATTCCCAAAAATGATGAAACCAACAATAACTATGTGAGCAACCGATTGGGCATCCATGCCACTGGTTCCAATCCCTGCCTGTCCAATGAGCTTTTCATACTCTGCAGCACCTGGCATCCCACCTAGAATTCCTTTGATCTGACCAGACTGGACATAAGGCATAACTTCATTCACTTGAATCGAGGTTGTACCTGTTCCCATAATGACGCCCGTAGGATCTGCAGCATATTGAACCCATTCCACAGTGCCTGGATATCCGGCAGAAGCGGAAAAGAGGTAATCAAAATCAGCAACCTGGTTAATACCATTCATCATGGGAATGTCATCAAGAAAATTTCCTTGAGAATCTACCGTATAGACTTTGCGAAAATTACTTACGAGGCCTTTGATAACCGCCTCATTCCCGGGACGAAAACCCAAAAGTACATAGTCTTCACCATAAACTTTATGGTATTGATTTACGGCCACTTGTTGTATTGCTTCCATGGCCATGAATTGACCGTCCGGCCAGAGACAGGTGATGTAAACTTTCACATCCTTCTCAAACAGATGTCTAAGCAAGGCCACTGCCATTGGATGAATTTCAGGTTTAGTGCTAGGACCATATTCAAATGAAACGAGCGCTTTGTCCCCCGATTCCAACTTCTCAACCGTATTATAAATAGTTTGAGAGGATACAGTTGGTCGGATGGGTAGATTCAGTGGAAAGAAAAGAGGTAACATTACCACCAGGGCGATCACCACAAAGATATAGCGTCTGTCAAGGCTACCGGCACGAACGATAAAATCTAAGAATTTTTCCATGATCATTCTCCGATATATGATTTTTCAATACCCAGGATATAGCGTATTGAAGTTGCGAATATTCCAAGACCGATACCTATCATGATGGCACGCGCTCCGGCTACATTGGGGACGTTATAAATCCAATCCTGAAGCACGGGAAGATAAAAGATAGCTGGTTGATCCACAGGCCACCCCGTAATCATTCCTGCAATCGTCACGATAAGGAGACCACCAATCACACTGGCAAATGTATATGTGCGATTCTTGAACCAGGTATTGACACCTGCAGATAGGCTGAGTACGATAATGTACATAATGAACCAGGCAGAGATGTGTCCACCAATGGGTACACGACCTAGCATGATTATGATACCTGAGATCAGCAGTAAAGTAGCTTCAAAATTACGAATCTTGAAGGCTCGGTAAGAGGCCGAGGCCACAAAGAATGCCAGGAGGGCAAACATCGTTGCCGAGAGTGGTGTAAAAATAAATCTGAACATCCAGTTAAAAAGGGAACCGCGGGTAGAGATGTGTGAACCCCACTCCGTTGCCCGCATGTTGGCAGTTCCGCCAGCAGCGTTGATTTTTTCAACTACATCGTCAGCTCCACTTTTTGTAAAATAGGGTGTATCAATGATGTAGGTATCCCCTTCAGGCATAGCTATCAGAATATTTTCAGCGCTTTTTTCATCAAGATTGATTTCACTGGCCAATACGGTGGCCACCTTGGCTGGATCATCATATTGACTGATCTCAACGTTGTATGACCCTAGCAAGATAAAACCAGCAGTGAATGAAAATGCAAATCCGACGATTGCCAGGGCTGCATAGGGCCAGCCTTTTTGTTTTTTCATAATCTTCAACGCTTGCAATTTCAAGAGGTTTAATGCGCCTAAAAATATTGCGAAACTGGCTAGAATGTCAAACCACTGCGTCGCATCATCATCAACAAATGATTTGATGTTTGGTTCTTCAACGAACCAACCAAAAAGTGTTAGAAACCCAATAACTGCAGCAATAGCAATTGGTAATTGTCTTTTCATGAACATGGATAACCTCCTATTGCACTGTCAGAAATCCCAGGACATCCCAGGAGATCATGTTCAGATCATGAAAAAAGTTAAAAAGAGTGGCAAGAAGCATAACAGCGACAGCCATTATTTTCAGATAATCCTGACCCTTGACACCACCGATCAATTCTGGTTCCTGAGAGAGATAAGCACTGGCGGCAAAAAACTCTTCACCAATGAGTGTATAATCACAAGCGGTAACAAAGAAAGGAATCTGTGATGGAGAAGCCGTTCCAGCTATCTGGATGGCTCCAATGGAGTTACCCGTTTCAGCCAATAGCAGGGATTCAGCGTAAAATTTGCCCATATACAAACAGGCCGCAGGTTCTTCACGCATCATAATTCCATTCACTCCAGCTGCATATGCGAATTGGTCATCAGTGAGATAATGAACCATATCATTATGAAAGAGATCTGGACGACCTTCTAAAAGGTAGGATTCGCGACATGATTCTCTGGCTGCCTTCATCACGATAGCACGTGAAACCGGAACGTTCAAGCTGGTTTCATAGCGGGCTGTCATCTTGGCCACATGACCGAGAACAACTACACCAGCTACTGTTTCCACTTGATCCATATCCATGATTCCAGGAACGTAGAGTACTGGTTTCCCCATTTCGGTGGAACGCCCAACAGCTTCTTCCACGGCTTTGAGACCGGGAATAGTACGCAGGAAAATCTTCTCACCTCGTTTTGCCATGCGAGTTGAGTAGATCAACACGCCTCCGACAATGAGGATTGACCAAAACATGACACTACGTTCAGAGACAAAATATGGATGTCCCGCAACCCAGTAAATCATGAATAGTACGAAGATGATGCCGGCAACAGACCAGAATTGTTTATCTTTCACTGTGCTTCTCCGTTTG
>JABMQQ010000056.1 GCA_013202495.1 Fidelibacterota bacterium
GCTAGGAATAGGAATCGGTAATATGATCGGAAGGAAAAGTAGTATAAAAATGAAATCCCCTGATGGTTTTCGCTTTTTCCTGATAAACGATAGAAAGAATCGGGTAAGAGAAATGTTTTTCTCGAAACCACTGGTTTTATCGGTTAGCATTGTCACGACCCTCACAGTTATGGCAGTGGGTGCATTTCTGTTCTCTGGCTTATCCAACACCCAGTATGATTTAAAAGTTCAGAGCCTGAAGAATCAAAACAAAGAACTGGTTCGCGTCATGGAAGACATGAAAATTCGTCTTGATGATGCAGAAGTCAAATTAACAGGACTTGTGGATCGGGACGAAGCCTTGCGTGTTTATGCTGACCTACCTTCAGTTGATGATGATGTACGCGCGCTGGGAACTGGTGGTGCCGTCAATGATTACTCACAAGATTATAATGACCTCATGCCTTATACAGATTTGAATCTCAATTCACTGGAAAGCAACTTATCCAGCCTGGGTCGGGAAATCACACTTCAACTCAACAGTTATGAACAAATATATTCAAAACTTTCTAAGGATGTAGAACGCTTACGCAAAACACCGTCAATCCAGCCAGTGAATCTTGGATATATGACATCTTCCTTTGGCTCACGGCCTGATCCGTGGACAGGCAAACGCAGAATGCATCATGGTCAGGATTTCGGTGTACTCTCAGGAACGCCAGTCTATGCACCAGCAGATGGAGTTGTGAAATCACGAAATGGTAAGACAGGTTATGGAAATACAATCATTCTTGACCATAGTTATGGTATAAAAACTGTCTTTGCTCATTTAAGCAGGTATGTCGTTAAACCTGGAGAGAAAGTCAAACGTGGTGATTTGATTGCGTATTCAGGCAATACTGGAAGAAGTACGGGACCTCACCTTCATTATGAAGTCCGCGTTAAAAATGTACCCGTAAATCCCAGACATTATTTCTTGACTGATAAAATCGAACTATAGAACTAGTATATAAAAACATTTTAAGCGTCCGGAAATTTCCGGGCGTTTTTTTTATCTGAACCATGTAATGATAAAATGAAAATTATAACCCGACTCACATACACACTTCTCCTGATTCTATTGAGCATCCCAGGTACTGCTGATGATAGACCCATTCGCATCAAGGCAGTTGGTGATATCATGTTAGGTTCTTATCATCCTGATGGATTCCTGCGTCCTGAGGAGAAGGGAAGTATCCTCAAATACATACGGCCTTTAGTTCAAGATGCGGATATTACCCTTGGGAATCTGGAGGGCACACTATGTGATACTGGAACCACTGAAAAATGTGAGCCAGATTCCCTGGATTGCTATGTCTTTCGGATGCCTGAAATTTATGGTGAAGATCTCAAATTAGCAGGATTCGATTTCCTCTCTCTGGCAAACAATCACATCGGTGATTTTGGACCGGATTGCGTCACAAAAACGGAGGAAGTTCTGGATGCCAATGACATTGGTTGGTCAGGTAGACCTGGCACCTTTGCCAGCAAAACCATTCGGGGTGTCAAAATCGCCTTCCTTGCCTTTCATAGTGGTGGTTATTGTAATAACTCCCTAGACCTGGAAACTGCCGAAAGCCTGGTTTTAAATCTAGATATAGATCATGATCTTGTTTTAATCTCGGTGCATGGTGGGGCAGAGGGTCTTGCTGCTATGCATCTTCCAGATAGCACGGAGTATTATATGGGCGAAGAACGGGGACATATGATTCAATTTTCCCATCGAATGATTGATGCTGGGGCCGATCTTATAGTTGGGCATGGACCCCATGTTGCACGGGCTATGGAGTTATACAAAGGGAAACTTGTAGTGTATTCGCTGGCTAATTTTGCCACATATGGAAGATTCAATCTACAGGCCGAGCGTCGTTTTGGAGCAGTATTGGATGTTGAATTCAATAGAGCAGGTGATATGATCAAAGGTAGACTCATTTCAACAGAACAAAAGTATTGGGGCGTCCCCTTTGTTGATAAGGAGCATAGATTTAGTCATTTAGTCGATTCTCTGTCAGCAGCAGATCGTCCAGAATCGAGTGCCAGGTTAAAGGCGGACGGCACCCTCATCCTGACTGATTAATCATTCCCATCGCCCTCCTTTATAGCCTTGTAGGTCGCTGAACGGAAAAATATATTCATCGTTGTTAAGTGGGGGCTGAAAGTTTTTGAAAGCGAGATTTGATCATTAATAATCCAAAAAAATATTATATCGAGACCTATGGCTGCCAGATGAATGAATATGATTCAGAATTGGTCGCTGGTCTTTTAGAAAAAGAAGAATATACACGTACGGAAGTGGCAGACGATGCAAGCCTCATTCTAGTGAATACCTGTTCTGTACGCGAGCATGCGGAAGAAAAAGTGCACGCCCGATTAGGTAATTTAAAGGTCTTTAAAGATCGAAATTCCGATGTGAAAATTGGACTGCTCGGCTGCATGGCCCAGAACCTTAAAGAAGATCTGCTGAAGTCCAAACCCTATGTGGATATTATTCTTGGTCCTGACTCCTATCGCAAGCTCCCGGAGATGATTTCTCTACCAGTTGATACCAAGGAAAACATTGTTGATACAAAATTGAGCAGGATGGAGGTCTATGATGATCTCTTTCCAGCAAGACGGGAAGGTATCAATGCCTGGATATCCATCATGCGGGGTTGTGACAAATTTTGCACCTTCTGTATTGTACCCTTCACCAGGGGACGGGAACGAAGTCGTTCCATCGATAGTATTGTGGAAGAAGTCAAACTGATCAGGAATGATGGCTTTAAAGAAGTGACCTTGCTGGGGCAAAATGTGAACTCCTTTCATCATGAGGGTCGCAGGTTCCATGAATTACTCCATGAAGTCTCCCAGATAGAGGGGATTGAGCGGATACGCTATACTTCACCTCATCCACAAGACTTTAATGATGAATTGATTCAGGTGCATGCCACCAATCCCAAGGTTTGTAATCATATACATTTCCCTTTGCAAGCTGGAAGCGATGAAGTTTTGGAGCGCATGAATCGCACCTATACGAAACAGCATTTTCTGGATCTTTCTCAAAAAATGCGAGATAATATCCCTGGGCTGGCCCTGAGTACGGATATGATCGTTGGCTTTCCCGGTGAAACGGAAGCAGATTTTCTGGAGACACTTGATGTGATGGAACAGGTCAAATTTGATACGGCATTCACCTTTAAATACTCATCACGACCGGGAACAAAAGCCGCTGAATTTGAAGATACTGTTGCCGAAGATGATAAGCAGGATAGGCTTCAACGCATGATCGCCATGCAAAAAGAGCATACACTTCTGAGAAACCGCGAGCACATCGGTGAGAGGGTCGAAGTCCTTGTAGAAAAGAATTCAAAAAAGTCTGAAAATCAGCATCAAGGTAGAACACGTTCCAATAAAATTGTTATATTTGATAAAGCCGGTGAACAACCAGGTGATTTGGTCAATGTTGAAATCGTTGATGCACATGGAATCACACTGTTTGGTCGCATCTTAGATTGAGGGATTAGATGAAAGAAATTAAAATCTTTGTCACAGTTGCTATACTTCTTACCGTTGTATGGGTATTTACTCAAAATGCCACACCAGTTGAATTGAAACTCATGGGTGCGGTATATTCAAACATACCGCTATATTTTGTCATCCTTGGGTCTGTCATCCTGGGCATTCTTTTTGGATTCTCAATAACCATTGGTCAGAACATCAAATTAAGACAAGGTCTTAAGTTGATTGACCGGGAACGTGAGAAACTCCAGGGGGAAGTTGACAAACGTCGACAGGCAGTCCTGGAAAAAGATGAGGATGTGGAACCCAACAACTAATAGGGATTTAAACATACCATGGACCTTATCACATTATTATTTGTAGTTTTAATTTTGGCAGTAATAGGGGTACTCATCAGGTACTTCTTCTTTAGCCAACCCAAGAAAATTGGTGCTCGTGGTGCTGAGATTAAGGCACTGAATCATATTTTGGCCGGAGAAAAAAAACAAGCGCTTCAGCAATTATCCGAAATTGCTCGAAATGATACCTCAAATCATGGGGCTTTCCTCCAGGTAGGTGATTTGTACAGACAGCTGGGAAATGCCGAACAGGCCATCATCGTGCACGAGGATGTTCTCAATCGACAAGGTATTAGCCAGGACTTTCTTCTCATGGCTCTCGAACGTCTTGCCAGAGATCATGAAGCGATGAAACAGTATCCCCAGGCCGTTCAATATGCCGAGTCCATCCTAAAGATTAAAAAGAAAGATCTATGGGCTTTAAAGGCCCTGCATCGCTATGCAGTTAAACAGGCTAAATGGGCAGATGCTATCAAGGCTTTTCAAAAAGAGAATGCTGCAGGCGGCAAGGCAGATCCACTCTTGCCAGCGATTTACAAGACACAAGAAGCCCTCCAGCATAAGAAAGCTGGAAAATCATCTGAAGCTATTACACTATTAAAGCATGCCATCAAACTCAACAGCAAATGTGCAGCTCCTTACTATCATCTTGGCAAAATTCGTCAGGAAGAGGGTAATTATAAGCACGCTATTGACTTCCTCACCAATTTCGTTGAGCTGGATCCCACCGCAGGAAGTATTGTATTTGCTGAGATTGAGAAGATGTACTTTGAACTCGGTCAATTTGAGCAAGTAGAGCAATTCTACCAACGTCTCCACAAAAAGCAGCCTGACAATCTTGAAGTCGTGATTGGCCTTGCTAATTACTTTGAGCGTAAGGGTGAATACAGAGACGCTCTTTCCCTCCTGGAAGATATTAAAGAGCCAGATTATTCAAATTTGAGCTTTGTTCTTGGTCAATTGAATATGCTGGAAAAACTGGGTCACAAGGACATGCTCAAGACAACGATAGATAATTTTATTACCTCCGACCGCCAAAAGCGAATTCTCACTTGCCCAGATTGTGGAAACATAAGTGATGAGCCCAGATATATTTGTGATAAATGCGGATGGGTAAAACACGCCTGATTAAAACATCTCTTCTGGTGATCATTATCATCGGAAGTCTTTCCAGCACCTCTGCTCAAGACGTGGCTGGATTGTTGTCTCTCATCCAACATGGTAAAATGGATAGTGCTGAGACGATCCTCACTGATCTAAGCTATAAATATCCTGGTCATCCAGGGGTAAGATACGCCCGGGCTATCATGCAAGACGATGCATTGGTTGCTGCAGGTATTTATAAGGATATTCTCCGAAATCATGGTGGGAGTGAGTATGTCGCATCAGCATTGATGCATCTCGGTGAGTACTACTATGCTCAGGGACTTTATGTGCAGAGCCGGCAATATTTTTCACGCTTGATCAGATTCCATCCAGATCATCCAGATATCATCAATGCGGTTAATCTGACATTAAGAGCCGGTATTGCTTCCCGACAAATGGATAGCGTCTATATAGATCTGGCAACTATTCTGAATCTTTTTCCCAATTTGGCATTTGATATCCCAGAGGAATTGGATTTGACCCGCTTGCCTGGTCGCCGACAAAAAGCTTTTAATCCTCCCCAATCTACGAGTCAAGACGCTGCTCCTATTCGGAGTCTGGGCCAGAATCTGAGCAAAACGAGTGCTGAACCACAGGGCCAATTCTCCCTTCAGGCTGGAGCATTCGGAAGTTATGCCAATGCCAAACGACTCGCCGATCAAATTGAATCAATCGGCTATTCTACCAGGATAAAAGAGCGCGCTACAAATGGTAAGACGCTCTATTTAATAATGGTTGGAGACTATTCATCTAAAACAGCTGCACTCAGCGTAGCGGATATGCTTGATGCTGCCCTGGGAATCCCATCTTTCCCGGTAGCCAACAATTAACATGGGAATGTATGTGGTCCGGGGGCCACTGCAGCCTTCAAAGCGGTTATGCCGGTGGAGAGCCGGCGGATAGGTTCGACTCCTATACATTCCCGCTAAACAACCCTATATTGGTATCAGATATTCGATTTTACTCATGAAGAACCATCATATGCCAAATCAAA
>JABMQQ010000057.1 GCA_013202495.1 Fidelibacterota bacterium
AGGACCACGAAGCAAGAGCTCAACCGACTCTCTTTTGAACTCTGGAGTATACTGTCTTCTCTTTTTCTCTGAATACATTTGGTTTACCTCCTCGAGCAATTTAACGCTTCTCGTACTGTCCACCAAAATGTAGCAACTTCACTACGACGGGACAAGCACGGGGATTTTCAGTACCTTACCCTGTACTGATACTCAGGGAGTTACGGGGACGAGTCACTAAAAAGTGTCCAGTTTTGAAAAGCCGTTGAGATGACTGTGATGAAGAGGCTTTTGAAATATAAATAAGGGAGAGGTATTGGTGCGTACCTGGCAGAACCTTTGATATAGCTGAAACCTGAAGTCATAGAATCACTTCCTCTGGCCACGGATTCTGTTTTGAGGTACCCCAGAGGGTGCTAATGTAATCGATTGAGAACAGATCCTCGAAGGCATGCATCCAATAGCTGCCCCTGTCAGTAAGATGAATCTGTTTCCCATCATCATTCAGAAAACCAAGGTGTGCCAGTATCTGCATATATTTCCCATAGACCTGATCAAAATTCACTCCAAATCTATCGTCAAATTCCCTTTTATCGATCTTCGTCTCGTAGATTCTCCAGTACAGCCAGCCAGCCATCTGCACCTCCTTTGTCAGATCGAGGGATAAGGCGATGGCCATTTTATCATTCTCAAGTGAGTTGATATATTCTTTCGCGCTAAAAGTGTTGAGATAAAAGATGTCCTTGAGATACGTACCCCCACTTGCACCAAGTCCTATATAAAGAGGTACCGTAACCGAACAATATTTAGGGACACCTCTTTTTGTAAATGCCCATACGGAAGATCTTCTGAAATCCGCGTTGTAGAAGATATCCTCCAGGATTCCCAACATTTTTCGTCTTCGAATCAGGGTCGACAAGTTGAAAGCACTTTCCAAACCATCACTTCCCATTTTCGTATATGGAAACTTGAAGAGGGGATAAGCGGCCACCTGATCAACACCCATATCAACCAGAATCCGTCCAGCTTGTTCTACTTCATCATATGTTTGGTTTGGCAACGCAAACATGAAGTCCACATTTACACAGTCAAAATTCCTGTTTACAACCCTCTCAACTATCTTTCTCACTTCCGCCGTTGTATAGGGTCTCTTGAGAACTTTTAAATGGTGGTCTTGCAAAGATTCAACACCAATACTCAAATTGGATACGCCCATGGCCTGCAGAGTATCAAGATTGTCATCACTCAGGTGGGATGGATGACTTTCCATATGTATGTCACACTGCATGTTAAAGTGATCATAGATGTAAATGATTAAATCTTCAATACCACTATGCAGCATTGATGTGGGAGTGCCGCCTCCGATATAAAAAGAGGTCACTGGCATTTTCCCCACCATTCGAGTGTAGGAATCGATTTCCCTCTTTACAGCAGATGTATAGTGCTTGACAAGATCGGAGTGAAAGACCTCTTTATTATAGGGGCAATAAGGACAGATACGATCGCAAAAAGGGATGTGAAGGTAAATTCCTATCTCGGCTAGATCTTCAATTTTATTTTTCAGGTCATTTTCTGAAGGAACCACCGCCTTGAGAGCAATTCTACGCTGACCGGTGATCAACCGGCTAAAGGTATTTCTGATCATATCCTCTATCATGGATGCAGATTCCTGTTTTGATCCAGTAAATGGCAGGAACGTTTAATAAATGCTTCTAATTCGGTTATGAAATTAATTGCCTCTTTTTCAGCCATTCTGATATAGTTGTTCTCTAAAATCCCAGAAGTAATTCTGCATTCTTGAAAGTATTCGACCATACATCCATCTATCGCTGGTTTAACCTGATAATACCCAACGGAATATTCCATTTCAGGTGTGAAGGGTAGGTTAGTACTGTTGGAAAGAAGTTCGAAAGCGATTTTTCGTTCATCACCATCCAGGGTTCGTTGCCAGGATGACCTGTTTTCCAGGAAGATCAGTTTCTGGTATGTATAGGTTAGGTTATACCACTTCTCGCCACCGCCCAACAAATCGATGGATTTTGCCCCTACTGAATATTCTGCAATATTTTTAAAATCCCAAATCAGATCAAGCACACTGTCAGGATCAAAACTGACAAAGAAAAAGCCACTAAACGAATAGTATGCATTTTTATGGCTGAATTTATAATCTATAAGTTGTTGCTGAGATGCAGAGACCAGGATTAGTAGAAACAGCATGAGAAAAATTCTGGTGTAGGAGTGCGTCTTCATTCGTGATTAAAAGTATTTAATGGCATTCATAATTGAGGAGGGTTTCAACTTCAGGGTCTGGTCTATTTCCGCATAGCTTAAATAACCACAGTTATCGCACAAATCCGGATCTCCAGGATATCGGCAGCATTCATAGGTAATTCCTTGTTCATAGATCTGACAGATGCTTAATGGGCGATTCCAGTCATTTCGAAGAGCTGACTTTAACCCAGCTTTCGAGTTAAGTATTTTATACTTCTTCTTATAGAAAAGCAGGTCGCGTAAGATTTCTTTTCTTTCTTCTGTTTCGATGTATAGATCGTCATATCCGTAATAGGGTGTGTGAAAGTAGAAAAAGATGCCTTTGATCGCATCCAGGTCATTTATGTATTCACAGAAATCCTTTATATCAGTTTTGTTTTGATTATTGATCGTGAAATTTGCATAAAGGGATGGATGGTCTGATTCGTTGATGTGTTTTATTATCCGGTTGAAAGTAATACCACGTAAATAATCGTGAGTTTTTTCAAGCCCGTCGAGGCTTATGAAGACAGTGTCAGCTTCTGTCTGCAGTGGAAGGGTTCCGTTTGTATAAATGATGGTGGTCAAATATCCAATGCTGTGAGAATATTTCACGATATCGTCAAGTCTATAATCCCCATCACTCCATATAAAGGGTTCACCTCCCTGCAAATAAAGCGTACGACCTCCATTGTTATAAAAAGCCTCTATCGCTGAAATCGCTTCTTTATAACTGATATGTCGTGTTCCACGATCAGGTATCCGACAGTGTCGACAATTGAGATTACACTTGTTTGTCACCGTTAACCCGCAGATCAAGGGTCTGTTTTTGTTAAAGAGATGATGACCAATTATATATTGTGCTCCGAAAATTAAATGCTTCATTGATTGCATCTCTCCAATCAGATAATATTACATGAACAGCAAAATATTTTATCCAAGGGGCACCTAATATTATTAGGATCACTCGAATGAAGGTTCAATCATCCTGCATTTCAGAGCAGTGAGGAAGAGTCTCAAAAGATGCAGATCGAGATCGAATATGGAATTCCCAATAATATAAGGTTAATAGGGTGATCGGGAGTACAAAAACGCCCCGATAAATTGAGGTGGATTTGTGGCCAGGGATCCCCCTTCGCCTTTCAGGCTGCGGCGGGATAAACTCCATTGAACCGCCGATCCATCTTCGTCCTACGGACTACGACGGGACAGGCATGGGGATTTTCAGTAGTATGCAGACCCTTAACCAGTAGGGGTAAGCGGGTTTTGGTTGCTAAATAGTTGCTGTTATTTCAAATACAACATTTTATCGTCTGGTAGTAATCCCCAGCCTGTAATCGACAGAAATACATACCCGTACTCACAGACTACCCCGAATCATCGCTCCTAAGCCATTGGATGTCGAAGGCACCTGGTGGTTGAAGAGTATCTGTGGGTCAGTTAGCTTTCGACGGGAATGTCGTGACTGCTCAAAGAGATGTGGGTTTTACTACCTTTCAAAATATTCAAATGCATCGATTATATCCAAGTATGCTCCATCAAATCCTGCAGTCAGAATTTTTGTGAGATAGGAATAGTCTTCTCCATATATAAGCTTTTGCCACTCTGCCTCCCAATATCGGACCTTATAATTCCCCGCCCAGAGTGGATTCTCTTCCTCTAACCAAGATGGTGGATCGTTATTCCAACTGCTCTTCCAGTAAAACCGATAATCTTCGGCTTCACCAATACTCATATAGGCAATTATTAATCGAGAACCACCGTCCGATTTTGTTTTCAAGGACACAATATCAGTGCTCGTCAACTCTATAGACCCCTGAAAGTAGAGATCCAGAATGATAACGTCATAATTGGTCATTCGCAGATCCTGGAGGAATTGATCTTTTGAATTAAATCCTTCAGGGTTTAATAGATACAGAAAATTCTTTGCCTCATCAATGGATGTGATTGCATCTGAATTAACGTTGAATGGTGTGCTGGGATAAGCTGGGATGTTGTCCAGTTCCCTATGTTCAGCTGCAAATGATATATAACCTTTTGCCATGTTCTGACTGTATGAATCATCCATTTTGTCGTGAGTCCAACAATAATCAGTCGTGAGTACCTCAATGTTATTCTCTTCGGCGATGTCCATGAAATTAATCATGTAATTTCTATCGCTGATAAAGGAAGCTTCATTATCATCATCATAGCCGTAAAATAAGTCCTCTCTGCCAACACCATCGATTGAAGAGATGTAGTTCATTGCCGGTGAACCAGTCTCCTCTCCATCTGCTGTTAAAAGTTCATGTCCATTTTGTGGAATAATGATGAAATTAGAGTCAACATCTCGGGCATTGCTGCTTATGGCTTGAATGAACTCCCGCATATCCTGCTTAAAGTCACGATCTGGTATTGGATCTGAATCTTCTTCACATGTGAATAATAAAAAACACGAAATAAGTGTTATTGCATATCCGAATTGCTCTGTAATTCTCATAACCCCTCCTACTTCAGATACACCATCTTCACTGTCTTTATATAACTCCCTGTAGCCAGCCTGCAGAAAGACACACCCGTACTCACCTGATTAAAAATGTTAGTAACACATTTAGAATTAACCGTTGATAGCAAGCTTTACTTAAAAATTGCTTGGCCAAGTACATTTTCGTTGTTACCAACCAACTCTTGGAATACTACTTCGAGTTCATGATTGTGCTGGATCCACATATCGGTATCATGCTCCGGATTATCATCATTTTCCCACCCTTCATTCCACCAGGAAAAGCCTGTTAATCGGGGCCACCTCAGCTCTAACATGTCGGTTAGTGCTTCTTCAGCCCATTGTGCTTGATTTCCGAAGGAGTGACCATCCGTTACACCAAATTCCAACACGACGATAGGGGCGGAATTGTTTAGGGCGGCTAGTCGATCATAGATTGGATCCATTTTTTCCCTGAACGAAGGCCACTCATCGTCGCTGGGTTCTGCAGCCCCATAGACACTGACCCCGAGCCAGTCGACCCAATTATCTCCAGGGTAATAGTTCTCAAACCTATTCCAGTCCTCTTCCGGAATATCCTCGCTATCTACATGAAATACCCATTGAATATTCATCGCTCCCTGTGCTCTCAGTGTCGAGATGATATGTCTGTAAGCATCGACAAAGCGCTCTGGACCATCGGCAAGAGTCGGATTCCCATATCCGTCTAGTTTTCCACCACCGTTCCAGCTGCCGTTCCAGGAGAACCACTCTCCGTTAACCTCCGTCCCGAATTCAACAATGAGGGGATCGCCATATTCCTTTGCGCTCTGAGCCCATGCGCACAAATCACCATCGAATTCCCCATCAACAATTTTCTGGATTGTGAATGTAGGTTCATCAATAAATTGTTCAGCGCTGCTACGCAACATTAATCGAATAAATGGCACGCTACCTGATGATCGAATCCAGTTCACTGTTTCGGTAGGGAATGCGAGGTCCCGAAACCAATTATGCGAGAAATATACCCAGGCAATAGATTTGCCAGCGGAAGATTCGTAGGCCTGGACATCATTTAGGGTGACGTCATCTTCTTCTCCCCATTCTTCTGTACCACCGGGAAAGGCTGCATGGTACAAGCTACCATCAGGTGGAATCGATACCATCTGTACATCAATTGGCATGGATACAGAATCTTCAGGCAGGCAGTGGCCTATGGGTCCTGGATAAACATAAACAGCCTCTTCATCTGTCTCATCATCACAGTTAATAATAAAAGCTAATGATAGGCTTATACTTAAGATGTAAAGAATACGATTTGTAAGCTTTGAGATTCGAATCATACTTCTACCCTCCAGACCAATTGTTTGATAATAGCAATTATAGAGTTCTGATAGCAAGAATACCACTCAATTATGTCAACTCAAGCAAGCCCTTTGCGTCTAAGCAACGTGGTTCATGTAGCTACTCGGTAGTACGTTTTACAGTAAGGGCTAGCGGATTTTAGTTGCTAAAATGTTGCTGCCGTCTTGGAAATATCGACCAACAAATCCTGAAAGCGTTTCTCATCACGAAGCGAGTCATAGATTGGGTTCAGGCGTAATGTCCAGTGTGTTTCTCGATTTGGACCTTTGAATAACTGCTCGAGTTGCTCAATCGCTTCCTGTTTGTCTCCACAGTAAATGTATATCTGGGCAAGATCATGGATTCGGTCAGTTCCTTTGATGTGGTTCAGGGTAACTGGTTGGAGCTTGACTCCTTTTTGGCCGTGTTCTATTGCTAATTCAGTTTCTCCCATCCCGGCATAGCATAATCCGAGCTTGCTCTGTAGAATGGCATCTTCTGAATTCTTTTTCAATAGATTCAGATAATAGTTTTTCATGCTTTCAAATTCTTGCTTCGCCTCATCAGTCCTGCCTACTAATTCTAAGGTATAGCCATAAAGCCAGAAGGATTCCTGGGTTGCCTTGCATTGCCGGGCATACTCTAACGCTTGACCCATCTCTTTATTGAAGAGGCTATAAAGATAGTTTGCCTCCAGCAGAGCAGATCCTGGTTTGCTAATAAAGTCGTTTGCCTTTGCCAGTATTTCTTTAGCTTTTTCTAAGTCCCCATGACCAGCCAGAGCGATTTTTACCAACATGAGATAAACATGCTGTTCTTCAGGATACCTTATTTGGACTTTTTTAATAACGGCTTCAGCCTCTCCAAATCTTCTATGGAAAGCATAAAACGCACTCAAGATATTGCCATGGCTAAATTCGTGGGGATCGATTTTCCTGGCTTGTATAAATCGCTGCTCGGCCTTCTCCCAATCGCCCAGCGCCCAGTGTAGACGACCTAAAAACTCGACGGCTTCACTGTTTTTGGGATCCGCTTCAATTGCTTTTTTATACAGTTCAACCGTTCCCTTGTAGTCATCCTTAATCTGGCTCACTGTCGCCTGTGCGTGAACAACAAGAGGATGGTGAGGCGCCAGCTCCATTGCTTTTTCAAGCATATGCTCAACAAGCTCTAAACGCTCAGGAGTTCGATCCCAATTGATATGAAAATACAATGCCCCGCTTACAATACATGATCGTGCATATGCCAGAGCAAATCCATGGTCAAGATCTATTGCTTTTGCAAACATATCTACAGCTCGCTGGTTCCCCTCTTTAGATACTGTTGTATGCCAGAAATATAGCCCCTTTAAATAAAAGTCATAGGCCTCCATATTGCTTGTGGGCTTTTCCTCTAACTCCTCAATCTCCTCGGGGCTGAGTGTAGTATGGAGTGCATGAGCTATCTTCCGGGCAACATCGCTCTGAATATCAAAAATATCTATGTAGTCTCGATCGTAGGATTCTGCCCAGAGATGCTCGTCATTTTCAGCATTGATGAGCTGACCTGTAATCCTGATTCGGTCGCCACTTTTTTGGACACTACCCTCTAGAATGGAGGTAACACTGAGCTCATTACCAATTTCTTTGATGGTTTTAGTGGTGTTTTTGTACTGCATCACAGAGGTCCGGGAAACTACTTTTAGGTTGCCAATTTTGGCCAGGTGGGTTAGCAGGTTCTCTGTGATTCCATCTGAGATTACTTCGGCATCCTCAGACTTGTTCAGGGAGGTGAAGGGGAGAACGGCAATAGAGTTAGGATCTTTTGTCGATTCATCTGGCTGAGAATCTCCAGCCATTTCTTCCAGAAGTTGTTCCTCATTTGCATCACCTTCAATGTCCCCACTCTCATCGTCAGTTGCTGATTCTGTCCTCACCAAACCGGTAGGTGTTCTGTCAAATATCCAGGCAAAAATCATCGCGATGGGAAAGCCTGCAATTATCAGAACAATGAGAAGTGTCAATGCCCAGCCCGGTAACCCCAGAGAGTCAAAGGTGGTTTCGCCAATCTGAATCAATACCCACGCCACAACTGCGTACAACCCTGCTGCTTTAAAGGCTTTGCGACGTTTTAATTCTTTAAAAATATTCATTAAGTGGTTCTTATAGGACTTATGGCCTTCCCTGCTATTTCCCAGTTAGAATAAACAAGGTATTCAAGAGGAGGGTTGTACGCAATGTGATTTTCTTTGTCCCATTTAGAGGGACTCCAAGGTCACTCGGTTAGATTGTGAATCTTATTTGAAATAATTTTCCTAATAGGGAGCTCAATAAGCGTGGTGTGGATATAAGGAGAGGCTCTGTCCAGGATAGTGAACGGAAAAGAGTATACATCTGAGGAGAGATGGCAAACCTGGACAAATAGTCTAGGTGGTCAAAAGGTGGGGGAGACTTCGCCCCATTTTAACAAATATGGGCTACAAAACATGGCTAAAAAATGGCTATTGATGTCCCGATTTGTCCACTATTGTCTATTACTCGCTAGAAAACTTGAAAGTGGCCTAAATAGAAAAACCCCTCGTAAGTCTATGAAATACAAGGGCATTATGTGGTGGCCAGGGACCAGCCTACGCTCTCTGAGCTACGGCTTGGCAGGCGGAATTTTTATCCGCCGAAGCCTTGGCGTAGGCGGGGAACCGCACTCGATTCTCTAGCAAGCTAGATAAATTCGCACCACGCTTTAGAAACAAAGAAGTCCGCCTATGGCGGACTTCTTTGTTTCTCAGACCGTTGAAAAACC
>JABMQQ010000058.1 GCA_013202495.1 Fidelibacterota bacterium
GGCCACTGCAGCCTTCAAAGCTGTTATGCCGGTGGAGAGCCGGCGTATAGGTTCGACTCCTATACATTCCCGCTAAACAATACTAGAGTAGTATCACTTATCCGATTTAATTCATGAAGAACGTTCATATACCAATTCACAGCCTCATAAAAATCATCAGGATTGTGCCTGTACTGATTTCGATGTTGGTATTGGTCTCATGTAGTCAGGGTATACGGATCAAAAACCTGGTAAATTACCCTATCCAGCTATCTGGGCTGGATGCCCTTGATACGCTCAAGATATCTCCAGATATTGTCAAGTATTCAGGTACTGAAGTGAGCTCATTTAGAAAGATGATGCAAGATATTCGCATCCAGGGACGCCATGAGGCGCGACCAGTCTGGTCTGGTGATAAGCAGGGGTGTTTCCTGGTGGATCAGGGCGCCGGAGTATATATATCTGATTTTAATTTTCAGGGGACAACGGCTGACACAGCGCTTATTAGAGTAAAGTCAGGGTATCTCATCCTTGAAAATTGCGATTTCCTATCAAGCGACTTCTGGGCGATTCAAGTTGATTCCGGGGCAATTCTTGAATTACGGAATGTAAAATTCACTACTGGAGGCGAGGGTGCTGTCCACCTTCGTGGTGGTCAGGCGAAGATATTTGACAGTCACTTTGAACAGGTGGGGAATACTGCAGTTTATGCCAGTGGTGGTGACCTATTTGAAATCCATAGCTCGGTTCTCAGAAACACCATGGGATCGGCGCTGAATCT
Source organism: Fidelibacterota bacterium (assembly GCA_013202495.1). Classification (GTDB taxonomy): domain Bacteria; phylum Fidelibacterota; class UBA8477; order UBA8477; family JABMPR01; genus JABMPR01. The sequence goes on from JABMQQ010000058.1 coordinate 761, forward strand.
GAATTTAGTCAATGAAGTGTGGCTGGATTCGGTACGCATTATCGATTCTTTTCAGGATGGTATAGCCATAAATGGATGTGATTACGTCCTGATAAATGAGGTTGGATCCAGGGAAAATGGCCGGCATGGATTGGTTGTGAATGATGCTAAGATACTTGGCCTTCTGAATTTTTCCTCCATGGGTAATCTCGTGAATGGTATGGAACTCAATGCTGTAGACACTCTACGGATTCTCAATTCAGAATTTATTGGAAACGGGCAAAGTGGTGGAGTTATTTCAAATACACAACGAACCAGGATAGCTGGTATTCGCGTGGGGCACAATGGAGGTGAGGGATTCCAGTTCAACCAGGGAAATGAGCTATGGATCAACAACTCCTCATTTCAAGCAAATCCACTTACTGGTCTGGGCATCGACTCGCTAACATTTATTGATCTCAAACAAGTCAGTCTGGTGAATAATGGGCAAGGATTGTTTGCAAACACATTTGATAGTCTAGGGATAGATCACAGCCTTTTTAACTCAAATCGGACGAATGCAATGGACATTAGGAGAGGTGATCAATTGCATGCCTCGCAGAACCTTGTCAAAGGGAACAGCTCAGGATTGGTGATCAAGGAGATTCTCTTCGTTAGCCTAGATTCGAACCGGGTTGAGTCAAATATCCTTGGAAACGATATCCAATCTGTCCCCACATTGAAAATGAACGACAATGTGTGGGTATCAAATGAGAGTGGTGCTTACTTCTCTGACATTGGTTCCATGAGCAGTACTAGTGATCAATGGCTTTCGAATCTTGATACTGGCTTTGAGATATTTTCCGCAGATGAATTGGTCATTTCTGGAGCCAGGATTCACAATAATAGGAATGGGGCACTTTTTAATGAAGTCTCTCTCAGGATAGAATCTACATCAATTGATTCAAGCAGAGAGATCGGCCTGAAGTTTATGCATAGTATCGGGATATTGGAAAAAATCAGCTCACAACACAATGGTGTTGCAGTCGAGCTTGGAGAAGGAAGTCAGGCAAATATTACTCAAAGTCAGTTTAAAAACAATGAACTGAACATCAATGCTGGAGCTTCAGTATCCTTGAACCTATCATTTTCAACTGTAAGCCATTCCAGAAATGGAGTGCGTCTTGGAAATTATGCCGAAGCAAGCATCCTCTCAAATCAGTTCAAACTGATTGATAGTTACTCTGTAGAGCTTTCTGGACCTCATATACAAGCTCTTCTCATGAGACAGAATGTGATTTCGAAGACAGGAGGGATTCTAAATTCTCGTGCATCGTCAGGTGATATCCAATTACAGAGTAATACTTTTGCCAACAATATAAGTGGTATTACGGCCCCCAAACGCACAATGACGGCTTTGGACCATAACATATTTTTTCACACAGTCATACCCGATCATCAAATATTAAGGGATGAACAACTATTTAAATGGAACTGCTTGTATCCACCAGAGGAAATCGAACAACCTAGCTCAACCGAATCCCTGAATATTTATTCTGATCCTGGTTTTGGCCCAAACTATTACTTAAATCCAATTTCACCCTGCATAAATGGGGGCGACAATGGATTACTTATTGGGGCTCTAGGAGCGCTTCCCATAGCTCGCCCAGCCCTTCAGCCATAAAAATGGGAACGTGTGGGCATTAAGATTGTATAAATTTCCGTATCTGAGGAAATAAATCCAGATTCAAACCGATTCATTTATAGGTAGAATAGTAAATATATGCGAACCCCATTTAGACTGTTATTTCTGCTCTTATCAGGCATTGCTGCCTATTCTCAGGTTGGAACCTGGGAAAAAATTCCCACTCTCACGGAAATCAGAACCATGCTGCCCCTGGAAGACGAGGTCATTATGGCCAGTGATGGCGGTCTTCTGTCATTTAATAAGGCTAGTGGATTATTTACCTACGGGATACAAGGTGAGACAACTCAAAATCTAGATCTCAATTCTACATATATTGATTCAGATAATCTATTATGGATTGGTGCTCGAAGTCCAGGACCCATCGTTGAAGTGATGGATATGAACACGTCTCAATTCCTGAGAGTAGAGTTTGTGGATCTGGATGGAACGAACAGCTTTGTTCAAGTGGGGGATTCGGTTTACGCAACCTATCAGGATGGCCTGGAAGGTGGTCTATTGCTCTATAGAAAAGGAGCTGAGGCTATTGAATATCTAGACATATTCAACAATTTCCCAAATCAGAATACAATGGACCTGAGTTTTGTGGGAGATATTGGGTACGTGGCTGGCAAGCTCTACTTCAGAACAAATCGTGAGATCGTGTGGGTTGAATTAGACGGCAGGAATTTAAAAGATCCAGTAAATTGGAATGTGGATGATTTACCGGCTGGTGCCTCTGACATGAGCAGGAGTCTTCCATACATGAATTCTATTCTTCTCGCAACAGGTCCTTCAGTCTACGAGTATAATTTTGATGATTATCACGAGCTATTTACATCCGATGATGAAATTATCGATATGCATGAATCTCCTACCGAAAGTGACATCCTCGTTCTGGCTACGGATGTCGGTCTAGAATCTTTCAATATCCAGAGTGGTATTGATATCCAGATTTACAGTATCAGTCATATAAATAGTATTGAACTGCTTGGCGATGAAATATGGGTAGCTAGTACCACTGATTTTTTATCTGTATATAAAGATCAGCTCTATGAGCAATATTCAGCGAATCGACCCAGAGACCATAGTTTCAATAAGATGATGGTGGATATCTCGGACCAGCAGCTACTGGGTGGTGCCCAAAATGGATTTAGCATATACTCGGAACTCGGGTGGCGAACCATAAAAGCTGGAAATTTCAATTCTGAATTCGATGAAAGTTTATACAACTGGGATGAAATGATTGTGAATACGCTCAATTATGTAGGGAATGCAGTTGTTGAGGACATGGTTACGGATGCTTTTGGAAACACATTCCTTGCTCTCCAGGGGCGTGGTGTTTTCCGACTTGATGATGAGCAACCCGGGGAATCTCGATATTTCAGTGCCTCCGATGGTAGTTTCGAGCCGACATTTGATAGTGATGTCTACGTACTGCCGGGGCAAATGTCAGTTGACAGTAAACAGAATGTTTGGGCAACGACAAAATTTGTCCGAGAAGGGGGTGGGGTTATTAGTATCCTGACTCCTGAGGATAGTGTGTATCATATATACCAATATCAGGGTGGCTTGAATAGTAGATCGGTCAAATCAATTGCTATCGATGATAATGATATGATCTGGTTGGGATCACAAGTGCGCACGGAACTTCAAGCCTCTGGAGGTATTGATTTCTTGGAGCTTGTTGGAGGTTCACTTCAAACTGATATGGAGATAAATGTCTCACACCTATCTACTGATTCACCCCTGGCTTCAAATGAAATATTGCAGTTGGAAGTTGATACTCACAATACCTTATGGATTCTGACACCTTCAGGTGTGCAGAGCATGCCACTTCCAGAGAGGTGGTTGACAAGCTCAGAATTAAAAAATCATGCCAGCCTATATATGACACCTAAGGAAGCTGATTATTACTTCTACTGGCAACTGACAGATTACAATATCACAAGCTTTGAAATTGATCAGAGGGGAAATCGCTGGTTCCTATCTGACAACGCTGGTGTTCATGTTTTACAAGACAACGGGCGTTGGATTAACGGAGGTTATGGCTATAACACCAGCAATTCAGGACTTTTGGACAATGAGATTTATTCAGCAGCGTTTGACGGAGAGACTGGACAAACTTATTTATCAACTCCCAAGGGTATCTCTATTTTAAACACACCATTTGCCCAACCCAAAGAGACCTATTCCAGTATGCATATTTATCCACAACCATTTAATCCTGACATTCATGAGAAGGTCATCATACAAGGATTGATGGACAATTCTACAGTGAGAATTCTTACTGTAAAAGGCACCTTGGTCAAAGAATTGACCTATCTGAATGATGAGGTACAAGGTTATGAAGCGCAATGGGATGGTCGCGATGAAGCTGGAGATAAAGTCGGTAGTGGTGTTTACATTTTGTTCCTATACAATGATGATGGGGAAGCAGCCAGTCAGAAATTAGCTGTACTTCGCTGATCGATCTATGAAACTCAAATCATTAAGCTACTCAATCATTCGATTCTATCATCTTTTCAGAAAACACATATTGCACCGTGATGTACAGATGTTTATATCGCCGATTACTGTTAAACATATTGAAAGATATCGTTTGGCAGCGAGCTTTATTTCACCTGGATCCAGAGTTCTTGATGCAGCCTGCGGAAGTGGGTACGGTTCAGCATTCCTAAAAGATTGTGAGTATGTGGGGATAGATCTGGATGGTTCCGTACTTCAATACGCCAGGCAAAACTATTCTGGCGTATTTGAGCAACTTCCCATTCATGAAGTAGGCAAGCTTGCCAAATTCGATGCAATTATATCTTTTGAGACGCTTGAGCATTTAGATAACCCTACTGGAGGAATGTCAGCCTTGTTGTCCTGTTTAAAACCTGGCGGAAGTTTGATACTAAGTTTTCCACTAAATCATCCTGATGATATCTACCACAAGACAGTTTTTACACCTGATGGGGTGGACGAACTGTTTGTTGAATGTTTTGGTTCACGTACTTTTGAGCGAAGAGACTTTTTCCAGTCAGGTATACTCATTGATGACTTAAGGCAGAAATTATCTGAGACTCAGGAAGGTACCCTAACCGTGCTCCTGCAGGAGATTGAGGATTAAAGGGTTTCTGGTAGTCGTTCATAGTATTGAACAAAAAAAGAAGCTGTCCCAAAAGGGTCGGCTTTTTTTGTTATAGGGTAAAAGGGTAATAGGGCAATAGAGGTACAGAATAATCACACATATATAAATGATAATTTTTATGGTTATTTTTAAGGCAGCCAACCCCCGTTTAAGTCAAGTTCAAAGATCACGAATAACACCATCCCAGCTCTTTCCTTCAAACCTGGATGAATGGATTCCTGAGGACCATTTAGTCGGTTGATTAGTTCAGCAATAGATCAGGAGGTGGGACAACCAGCTATCATCACAAGATCTTGCTGACAGTATTGATCTATGTTTATACTCAGAAAATCAAAACTACCTGAAGAACCAAAATCAGTGTTTGGGCAAATCAAATCGTCTCTTCAGACGCTTTCTGCTGAAGGTCTTGAAAAGGTTGGCGTAGAGTTCGGTTTACTTGCTATCACTCACAAGCTCGGGAAGTTATGCAGAAAATAATATAAATGCTTATTAGCTGGCTCCCTTAGAACTCTATACACTCAATTTCTTTTTACTTGATGAAAATGGAGCTATATCACTGCAACTCGTGACATGTTAGAGAATTCTTAACCAGTCAAGCCTATATACCAAAAAGAGGCTACCTCAGTTGCTGAGACAGCCTCTTTTTGTTTCATATATATCTGGATAAAACTTTAATCATCCATCTCCGTGATGTAGCGTTCTGCTTCCAGAGCTGCCATACATCCATTGCCTGCAGCTGTGACAGCTTGACGATAGACGTGATCGCGGACATCACCTGCAGCGAAAACACCTTCAATTTCAGTAGCAGTTGAATCTGGCTTGGTAATAAGATATCCCGTTTCATCAGTTTTGAGCTGGTCTTTGAAAATCGCAGTATTTGGTGTGTGTCCAATGGCCATGAAAATACCATCAATGGCTTGCTCTCGAGTTTCCCCAGTGACAGTATCCTTTAAAATTGCACCGACGACACCACCCTTGTCAGGTTCTCCAAGAACTTCATCGATAGTTGTATTCCAAAGAACTTCAACTTTTGGGTTATCCAGGACGCGTTTGCGCATGATCTTCGAACCACGGAATTCATCTCTTCTGTGTATCAGATAAACTTTTGAAGCAAATTTGGTTAAAAATCCGGCTTCTTCCAGCGCTGAATCACCACCACCAACAACGAATACTTCTTTATCGCGGTAGAAAAATCCATCACAGGTAGCACAAGCAGATACTCCAAAACCCTTGAGCTTTTGCTCTGAAGGAAGTCCCAGGTATCTGGCAGATGCGCCAGTTGCAATGATGACTGCATCAGCAGTGTATTCTTTATCACCGACACTGACTTTGTGAGGTTTTGAGGAAAAATCAACTGCTGTGACATATTCAAATTTTGAGACCGCTCCAAAGCGAACGGCTTGCTTACGCATAACATCCATTAATTCTGGTCCAGTAATACCTTCAGCAAAGCCTGGGTAATTCTCAACATCATTCGTGGTTGTCAGTTGGCCTCCAGGTTGATCTCCTTCAAATATGATAGGTTCAAGATTTGCTCTGGCGGCGTAAATGGCAGCTGTTAATCCAGCGGGTCCTGATCCAACAATAATGACCTGTTTGTGATTCTGTTCAGACATACTCTCTCCCGTAATTTTATCAAGCTCCACCATTATAATGGGGTGGTAGCAAAGTAATTATTTTCAATGTAGCGTATACTTTGACACCCTATCCTCAGGTTTGTTACAAAATCATTCACTTTCGCTATCAATACCAAGGTCATCTATTTTTCGGTAGAGACTACTCAAACCGATGCCAAGGATATCTGCGACCTTTGCTTTATCGTTTTCACATTTTTCAAGCATATGCACAATATGTTTTCTTTCAAAACTGCGGCTGGCTTCCTTGAGGTTGTCTGGATAGCCAGAGCCTGAGCTCTCGGCTGTCCGACTGGGTAGATCTTCCGTGGAAATCATGTCACCATCGCTTAAAAGTACAGCCCTCTCGACAATATTCTCAAGCTCCCTGACTTCACCCTTCCAGTTATAATTCACCAGACTTTTCATGGCCTCATTATCAACACCAATTATTCTTCTCTTTAATTCATTATTATATTTATTAACAAAATGAGTGACCAATAGGGGAATGTCATCCTTCCTTTCAGACAGCGCTGGCAGATAAATCTCAATAATGTTTAGCCGATAGTATAGATCTTCGCGAAATGTGCCCCTCTCAACTTCTTTGGCGAGATCACGGTTGGTTGCAGCGATAAGACGGACGTTTATCGGGATAATCGTATTGCTTCCCAGGGGTTTGATCTCTCGCATTTCAATAACGCGCAGAAGTTTGACTTGAACCTGTAGTGGAATTTCTCCTACCTCATCAAGAAATAAGGTTCCACCAGCGGCAGCTTTAAAAACCCCATCCTTATCTCTGGAAGCTCCAGTAAAAGCGCCCTTCTTGTACCCAAATAATTCTGATTCAAAAAGGGTTTCAGGAATGGCTCCACAATTAATAGCTACGAAAGGTCTATGAGCCCGTTCGGAGCGAGCATGGATGGCGCGGGCTACAAGTTCTTTACCAGTACCACTACGACCGGCTACCAAAACAGTAGATGTGGAAGGAGCTACCTTATCTATCAGCCTATACATTTTCTTCATGGCGATGCTCTCACCAATGATGTGCTCATAATTGTATTTGGCTGAAATTTCCTGTCGCAGGAATCTTACCTCACGTAAGAGCTCTTTGTGGAGATCAATATTCTTTATTCTCAAGATGAGTTCATCAAAATCGATGGGTTTCAGAATGTAATCAATGGCGCCTAGACGCATGGCGTTGATGGCGGTCTCAGTTGATCCATAGGAAGTGACCAGGATGACAAAAGTGTCTGGAGCCTGCTCCTTCACCTTTTGGAGTAGAGTGACTCCGTCAAGTTCTGGCATTTTTATATCCGAAATGATGATATCGTAATGAATATCCTTCATCATTTCCAACGCGACCGCACCATTTTCAGCTGTATAGGTTAAAAACCCCTCATCGGTTAAAAGTTCGGATAAAGAGTCTCTGATTTCCTGTTCATCATCTACTATGAGGATGGATGTGTCCATACTTTATGATCCCTTCGGTATTTCGATGAGGAAGGTAGCGCCTTCACCGAGTGTGCTGTTTACATTTAATGATCCATTCATGCTATTAATGATGCCATGACTAACCGAGAGCCCCAGTCCAGTCCCCTTACCTATGTCCTTCGTGGTAAAGAAGGGTTCAAAGATTTTATCCAAAACCTCAAGATTCATTCCGCCGCCATTGTCGGTGACATTAATTGACACAGAGGAGGCACTTGCTGAGGTGGTAATCAAAATATGATCTCCTCCTTCTTTCATGGCATCAAATGCATTCACCAGCAGGTTGACAATAACCTGATGTAATTTATCAGGTGAGGCTTTGATTCTTGGAAGGTTGGGGGAGAGTTCTAAATCAATTTTAATTTTCTGACTTCGATTATCGTAAGACATGAGACCCACGGCATTTTCTACAACATCATTGATCTGTACGGATTGAATATCAGTAGCCTGTGGTCTGGTAAAATCAACCAACTCATGTACAATTTTAGTGATACGCTCAATATTGGCTCGAATTCGGCCCAATTTGCCAATGTGATCGGGATTCTCTATTCTACGCTCCAGGAGTTGAACCAGAGAGGAGATAGATGTAAGGGGATTACCAATCTCATGGGCTACACCAGCAGCCAATTGTCCTAGAGTTGCCAGTCTATCCGATTGACGCATCTGATGCTCAATGGTTTGAAGTTCTGAGATATCCCTGATAATCTGAGACCTTCCCAATACTTTCCCATTCGAAAGCAGGGCTGATTCAGTCAGGTTTACAGGAATGGTTCTTCCACGGTTATCCAGACGTTCAGTTTGGTAGTTTTTTACCTCGCTGGCTTTGGTAATGCCATATGCAAGGCACAATAATTCACCGGATTGGAGTAGCTTACCAGGAATCATCATTCCAATGGCCTCGCCAAGTGTTTCACTGGCTGTCCATCCAAAGAGCCGTTCTGCACCCTTATTCCAACTCTGTATGCGGTTGTCTTCACCAATGGTGATAATGGCATCAGCAGAATTCTCAACAATATTTCTATAACGACTCTCTGTGGCAGAAAGCTGATCAACAAGCTGAATCCTGAAGTGATAGACTATCCAGATAGTCCAGCCACCCAGAAGAACGAAGACCAGAAATCCTCTTACGGCGAGACCAATAACAGCGGAAGCTTCAAGCGTTTCCTTGAAAATTTGTTGTTCCAGAATCTCCCAGACACCCAGAATAAATAGGATAACACTGAAGCTTGCCAGGAGTAGCCATCCCAGATGGAAAAACCGTGCTGTGTCTAATAGTTTGCGCCAATACTTGAGCATATCGTTGAAGGTAATTCTCAAAAGTGGGAATGCTAGGGAATAGCAAAAAACCTTGTAGGAGAACCACTCAAATAAATAGGAGGTTTTCGGTTATCAATTCTTATGTACCCCGCTAAATGTATGACTAAAGCTTGAGCTCGGTTCGAAAATTGCTACATCTGATCGCTGAGAAACATGAAGGAGAAAGGCATGAATAATATGAAGGTTGGGGACAAAGTCTCAGCAACAAAGCAATTCGCTGAATCTGACCTGCAAGAATTCTCAAAATTATCTCTCGACACAAATCCGCTCCATTTAGACGCCGCTTATGCAGGCAAATCAATTTTTGGCCAGCAAATTGTGCATGGGCTGTTGGTTGCCAGTCTATTCTCGGGGTTGCTGGGCATGAAGCTTCCTGGAGAGGGGAGTATCTACCTCGGTCAATCATTGAGTTTTAAGGGTCCTGTTTTCATAGGTGATGAAGTCACTGCAACGGTTGAGATCGTTAAAATTAGAAATGATAAACCCATTGTAACTTTGAGGACCTATTGCGAAAAAGGTGATGGATCAATTGTCGTCGATGGAGAAGCGGTGGTTAAGGTTCCAGTTTAGATTCTATCTAAGTGGATAAAAAAAGTCTCAGCAAATATTACTAAGGCTTTCAATGATTGCCTGCACTCCGAAGTTGAACAAAGTGAAACGCAGGAGTGTGGAGCCTAACAGGATCCCTGTCTGCCGTAGCTGAAAGCAAAGGCGGGGAACCGATGACCTTCCTACCACCAATCGCTTCTATGCACTGAAAAATACAGCTTATTGCTTGAATTATTAGTTAGATAATATACATTTTCGGCACATCTAATACTTGAGGGTGGGGAGCAAATGTACAGATCATCTTATACGGACCGCATAAACTCCCCTCGTGAAACTATTATAGGTTATTGCAGTGAAAATCAGAGACTTACACAAACAATCAAAAAGTGTTTATTCGGGCGTTTGACATACTATACGTCTTATACGAGACCGTATAAACACTGTTAGCTTGACAAAGGAGGTGCAGAAATGAGATTGATACACTTCTTAACTATTGTGACCATGGCTAATATTTTTTCATGTGGAATCTTTGATGAAAAGGACGACAGTCCGCCTTTTTCTTCACCTATTGTATACTCAAACACCAAAATAATTTGGGGGGAAGATTCAGAACTAGTTGAAATCAATAGAGACCTTGTTTTCGATCATACAACAAGCCTGACAATACTACCGGGTACCAAAATTCAATATGATGAAGGTACGGTTTTAATTAAGGATCCAGCGGGTGATATGTTGCGACCTCCTGTTATAACTATACTTGGTGATTTCATAGCAGAGGGTGAAGAAAATGATCCTATCGAATTTCTATTAGTTGGCGACGAACGTCCCAGTCTACACATTGATGGTGAAAATGCTTCAAATCGCAGAATTGAGCTGGTTTGGGTCACAGGAATTGGCTATTTACCAATCAAGAACTGCTCACCAATTATCCGGCATTGTGACATAAGGTCAAATTATTTTGAGTATTGTGATTCAGCGAATATTTCTGACAATCAATTTTTCTCAATCCATTTTTGGTATTCCAGTGGGTTGGTGAAGGCTAATCAAATTGTCTCCGGGGTTTTTTCGCTGTCAGGATCACTTCGGTTTGAATCGAATCGGATAGGATTGGAAGAAAAACGCTATCGAGGCATTTATAGTAGCCATGATGATGTGTCAATCTTTGTTAATAATACGATAGATAACTATGAGGAAGCAATATATGTATTCTCTGGCTCTCCTACATTCAATCAGAATAATATCACCAATTATGATGTAGCAATTAACATTATTCCATTTAGTGGTGAGCCTGAGTCTGATACACTCAACTTTTCAGATAATTGGTGGGGCTCAACGAATGAGAGTGAAATATCTGGAAAGATATTATATTCAAGAAATTTCGATACTATATCGGAGAAAATTATAATTATTAACCCTGTTGCATCAGTACCATTCGAATGATGCGAAGCAAGCTAACAAAAGCTTCAAGCTGACTCACATGTAGAGGATTGGTATACGAAAATGATGTGGATGGATACAATTATCGAAGAAAGCGAGCCTGTTTCAGGAAGCAGCTTAAGCTTAAGGCGTTATTTGTATCTGATTAATATCTCATAAACTGGAATTAGAGATGAAAATAATATTGATATCCATTGGCACACGAGGCGATATGGAGCCATTTTTGCCAATCGGTAATTTGCTAAGGGAAAGAGGTCATACAGTGATATGCTCTTTTCCTGAGCAATTCAGACATCTTGCTGAAAATCCAGGTTTAGAATTTTTCTCCCTAGGAACTGAGTTCATTGAGATGCTCGAGAGCGATGATGGAAAAGCAGCCCTGGGTGGAAGCGGCTCAGGTTTCAAAAGATTCATCGCAAACGTGAGACTAGCATTTAAACAGACAGATATAAACAAGGCTTTGGTTAAAAGGCAGTTTGAGCTGATTGAGCGTGAGAAACCGGATCGCATCATTTATAATGGTAAAGTCGTTTACCCAATACTCTGGGAGATTAAACATCTAGGGCAAACGATCATGTTAAGTCCCATCCCGTATATGCATTATGTGAAGGGCCACACTCATGTTGCCTTCAATAGCAACTTTGGGAAATACTTAAACAAACTCACTTTTTCATTCGCCAATTTTGGAATGATCACTATTCTCAAAATTACAAAGAAGTGGTTGAAGATGCAGGAGCATATATCAAGAAATATGCTGAAAAAGGTTCTCTTTACTAACAAAGCTATATATACCATCTCTCCCTCCCTGTTTTCAAAACCAGATTATTGGCGGGAAAATCTTAAGGTAGTAGGTTTTCATAAATGCAGCTCGAATCTGGCCTGGAATCCGAATCATGATTTGGTGGATTTTCTCGAAATTCACAAGGACAAGCGTATTCTTTATATCACTTTTGGAAGTATGACCAATCCAATTCCTGACGAAAAAACAGAAATTCTAATCAGAATTCTTGAACGGAATCAGATCCCCGTGATTATCGGAACGGCATCCGGTGGTCTTGTCGAACCTGCTGGTTTTCGCAGTGATAACATTCATTTCGAAGCAGAAATACCTTATGAGTGGATTTTCCCAAAAGTATATGGCGTCATTCATCATGGTGGGTCTGGTACAACTCATTTGGGTTTAAAGTATGGCTGTGCAACCATGATCATTCCACACATTATTGACCAGTTTGTCTGGAATAATATCATACACGATCTAGGAGTTGGACCCAAAGGAATAAAAATTGGTAAAATCAAATCCGAAAATCTTGAGCCCAAAATATTAGACTTAGTTACTAACGATTTCTATAAAATCCAGGCCGGGAAATTGGCTAGTCAAATGGAGAAGGAATCTCTAAGTGAAAATTTGTATAATTCAATTTGCGAGTGATTGTTAGGATTCAGTTTTCCTCTCTTCGAACGGATCAACATTGATTGATACAGAAGACACATAACAAGGACCTGTCTGCGTTCCTGTGGAACTACGACAGACAAGATTTCCCATCGTAGTCCAGGGGACGTAGATGGGCTTACCCCGCTTAGCGGGGTTTGAGCTGACTCACTCGAAGGGGAAGGGAAATCGAAAATGATATGGATGGATACAATCAACGTACAAATCGAGTATGTTTCGGGATGCAGCGAGAGGCTAGAGCGGTAGCTTGATAGAAAAAACAGTAAGCATAATTCAAATGGAGTATTCTCTTCAATGAAGATTTTCAAAATAATGGTGTTTATGTTTTTTCTACCACTTGCATCAAAGTGTCTTATAAACGTGGAAGCTCTAGTAGATCAGTTACCACCAGAACTCAGAAAAGATCAATTGATGCTAGAAAACACACTCGCCTCTTTAGAAGTGTTTGGGTCAATTCACCCAAAGCTTATATACTATCGCATTCAATATTTAAATGTGAGATATTCAGATTCGACTTCTACAAATGAGGCAAGGGAATTGTTAAAGCAATTCAATGTTATTCGCAACGAGGAAGTTAGAAAAAAACAGGATTGGTTTGATGGACAACTAAAGATGCTAAAGGGCAACACGAATGCTTTTGAATACTTACGTCTCAAGAAATATTTTCAATTACCAAAAACTTTACCATCACCGACTAAAAATGATACTGTTGCAATAAAAATCGCAGATGGGAATGGGGTAGACTATTTTATCTACTACAATGAAACGAAGGAAGATCTTGAGCCCAATAGGAAGGGTCGAAACTATATCACATTAATTCAAGAGAATCGAACCACAATTTATACTCAATATCAAGATTGGTCCCAAGCAATCGCACAAGGTACCATTCCATTAAAAAAATCCGACATTAGGAAGCAGCTAAATTATTGGTATTTATTTAATGACGATGGTTCCCTTTCTACCGGGGGAGACACCCCTATAGCAATCTTGATCAGAGATTATTACAGAATACTTTTTGAGGATAAATCGCATTTCAATTTCTCCATGTATACGAATCTGGAGCAGAAAACGTTCGCTATTAGAAGGGTAACCACTGGAAAACAATTGCTGAGTGATGGAAAGGTGGTAGTGGGGTCAATAACCACGCCGAAGTACTTGGTCTCTTTTGGGTATACCGGTAAGCTAATTAGATACTCTAATATACTCTCGAATTATACTGTTGATTTAGGACTTACTATACCAGAGCATTATGATGAGTTGAGCTATGAAGGCTTTTTTCGTTATGAATGGTCTGTTGAAGGTGTCCCATTTAGACTAGAAGAAGTAAACTATCCACACCTTAAATTAACTAACATTTTAGTATCAGGTATTTCTGGGGAACTGGCTGTATCGCTTTGGAAGCCATTACCTTATCTCTCAATCGACATAGGATATGCATTCTATAGTGAAAAGAGGAAGTACGACTTCGAATATGTTCGGGAGTTTTCTACCTATATTTTTTATGTCGATGGTACAACCCTACTGACGCGTTCGCAGACAGATGACCTAGTAGTGGAGCATTACACACAAAGCTATTCGGCTGAACATTTGGTATATCGTGTGAACTATAGGCTTAATGACTGGGTGACTATCATTGGGAAGTACTACCCTGCCCATCCTGGAGTGAAAGTTGTCCTCACATTATAGATGTCATAAGATATGAGAAATGCTTGAATAAAATACTATATCTTCAAGCCTAGGGCGTTAGAAAAACTATTGGGGGTAAGGAATGGACATTGAAAAAGTACTTTTAGCTAGGGAAAACAGAAAAAGTAGGATTAACAAACCGTTTCAGAATTACTTACGCTTTGAAAAAAGTTGTCTTGAAGCAGGCGAGAGTTTGTTAATTGAGCATGACTACCCGCATAGAACGCTTTTAGAAAGGTCGATTGTGATTTCTTTTGTTTCTGCGATCGAAGTGTATTTCAAGGATATGCTTGATTTGGTGTTCAAGTATTGTGATCCTGCATGGTTCAGAAAACACTTAAAATCAATCCACCCGAATAAGTACACCATTTCAGATTTAGTGGATATGTACGAGCAATCTATTCATCCTCTTGAGCTGATATCATTCGGTCAATCATTTCAAAACTCTGATCAAATAGAGACTGTCTTCTCAAAACTTAATGGTAAACCATTTTGGAGTTCGGTTCTTGGTTTACGCGCTAGAGTAAAAGACCGCCCAGAGACTGAGGTTGGTTGGTCTCATGAGCAATTAGATTCGCTCAAATATGTTTTTAAACTTAGGCATGAGCTCGTGCATGATCCAACTATGAAGGAATACTTTGACTCGTCATTAATGGAGAACCTCAGGAGGGCAAGTCAATTGATGCTGGGGGTGGATATATCTATTCTATCAATACTGCAAGAACACAAAGACCCTGAACTAGATGAGTAATAGTTTTCTAAAAAAGACATAGAGCTGATTCACACGAGGGGGCGTGATTGCTCAGTTTGTGCCACCTGAGTGCCATGAATCGAGTTAAATTAGTGCGGTATTGATATAATTGACAATTTGAGTGTCACTGAAGTACCCGCAAGTGTTTATCTGGGTTATTGGTGTAATCGTTACCTACAAACAAAAAAGTCTTAGCAATTACATACTAAGACTTTAATGGTTGTGGAGCCTA
>JABMQQ010000059.1 GCA_013202495.1 Fidelibacterota bacterium
AACAAATCTGGATTACTGAAATGGCCAACTGGAATGCCAATATTGATTCTTACGCCAAACAGATCGTCCAGATGACTGAAATGGTAGCTATTTGTGAGAGTCGAGATGATGTATTCAGATACGCCTGGTTTATTGGCAGGGGTGGTTTTCCCGACAACCGTTATACCTATTTATTTAATCTGGATCCCGGCGACTTAAATGACCTGGGATATACCTATATCAATTTGCCCTACACGGGTGAATGAACCCTTTGAAGGAGTATTCGTGAGAAAACTATTTACCTCTACTATTGCTGCAATCTTTATACTTTCAGTTGGCCAGGCTCAAATCGGAGCCTTGATCTGGGAGGAAAATTTTAACGATCTTTCCAATTGGAATCAAGAATTGGGTAACGGATCCTGGGGTTGGGGTAATGGCGAACTTGAATATTACCATCCCGACAACGTGACAATCTCAGAGGTCCCTGGGGAACCCGGTAATTCAGCCCTACACATTACAGCCAGAGCGGAAGCCCTCCCGGGATATACGGATCAATGGGGGAACCAGCTTAGCTATACCTCAGGTAAAGTGACGACCAAAGCAAAGATCTCGGTTCATTATGGCATGATCGAAACCCGGGTGCGCATTCCAGATCTTAATCTGGGTGGGTGGCCTGCTGTCTGGTTATTGGGGACTGCAAATTACGCCTGGCCCTACAATGGTGAACTGGATTTGATGGAAATGGGTGCCCGCCAGGAGTTCCGCGATATTCATGATACCCATAATGGTGGCAATGGTCTAAACAACTCTACTGTTAATCAATCTGTGGGAGCAAATGCCATCTACTATTCAGATGAAGCTCTGACCCCTGAAAATCCTTCTGGAGCTGCCAGCATTTCCTGGGATCCAGATGACGACTACAATCGACTTTATTACAATTACGACAATCCCCTTATCGAGCGTTTTGTCGTCTATCGTCTCTATTGGGATGATACGAGTTTACGCTTCACCGTGACGGACAATGGAACAGAATATGATTTATATACTGAACCCTTCCCCATAGACAGTGTTTCCAGCGAATTTCAACAACCTTTTTATCTCATTGCAAACTTGGCCATTGGTGGCGCTTTCACCGATGCCTATAACCTGGGCGATCCAGGTTCAGGAGCCCCTGTGACCATGCCTTTTCCAGCAGATATGTTTGTGGATTATATCAAAGTATTCGAGTGGAATGGACAGGGCGGAGTGAATGTGGGTCCACCCTATCCAGAGAGCGGTACTTTCGGGGTCTACACTGATACAACCCCCGTAAATGCTGAGCTTGTGGCGGGTGTCTCTTCAGAAATATATGTTTGGGAAGGGACTCTTGTTGACGGCACCATCCCTCCGTTTGAAGGTGAGAATGGTATCTCATGGCAAACAACTGGTAGCGGCTGGTTTGGCGCTGGTATCTTACCTGTCCAACCTCTGAACCTGACCAATTTCAGTGAGGGAACCCTCAAATTCATGATCAAGATTCCGAACAATGTTACCTTCAAAATCGGAATTATTGATTCCTGGAATAATCAGAATTATGTGACCTTTCCAGCGAATCAAACCACCTACGGGCTGATGCGAGATGGCGAATGGGGACAGGCTTCCATCCCTGTCAGTGATCTCCGTGGTGTAGCTATAGACATGCGCATGCTCAGCTATGCCTTTGTTATTCTGGAGGAAAGTGGTGCGGCCTGTGAGTTTGGACTGGATGATATCTATTATGAAGGTGGTGGTGTCTCTAACCCACCTATAGCCAATGCTGGTGTCGATCAGGTAGCACTTGATGATGATAATAATGGTGAAGCCACGGTTACTCTGAATGGTTCCCTAAGCACGGACCGATTTGGAAACATTGAGCTCTACCAGTGGATGCATAGTGATACCCTCCTGGCTACAGGTGAAACGGCTGAAGTCACACTACTTTTAGGTGAGTATCCTATCACCCTAATTGTCACTGATGATGAAGGCAACACCGACTCTGATGACGTTGTGATCTCAGTGATCGACAATTACCTCCCCAGTGCCCACGCAGGAGAAGACCAGACAATTATCGATATGGATGGGAATGGTTCAGAATCTATCGTGCTGGATGGGTCTACCAGCACAGACAGTGATGGCCATATAGTCACTTATAGCTGGTCTGAGGCAGGATCTGAATTGGCCACGGGAGAACAGGTGACACTGGATCTTGGTATTGGTGTTCATCTTATCACATTAACAGTGACTGATAACGATGGTGGTCAGGGTACAGATGCCCTCACCGTCCGGGTGAACCGTAACCTACCCACCTCAGCACCAGCCATTTATTTTACTGGCACACCAATCGTCATCGATGACCAGGTTGATGCAACCTGGGTTAATACGCCAGAAATGGGTATCAACAATGTTACTGTAGGTGCCCGTACTGCAGACTTCCAGGCACAGTGGAAAGCCATGTACGATGCCGATAATCTCTATCTCCTGGTGGAGGTCAATGATGAGGTCTTGATCAATGATTCCGGCGATGGCTGGTACATGGATGATGTGGTAGAAGTTTTTATTGATGCTGATAACAGTAGCTGTGGCGTCTATGATGGCATCAATGATTTTCAATTTGGATTTCGTTGGGATGATGATGTCATTAAAATCGGGAATAATTCCGTGAACAATATTACGGGCATCGAATTTGTCCAGTATGCAACCCCAGTCGGCTACAACCTGGAAGCTAGCTTTCCCTGGAGTTTGCTGGGAGTATCACCGGACAATATTTCTATCATAGGATTCGATGTGGCAGTGGACGATGACGATAATGGCGGAGATCGTGAGTGTGCTATTGCCTCCATCTTTACTGCAGACAATGCCTGGCATAATCCCAGTGTGTTTGGGAATGTTCCTCTCGTGGTAACTGTTGGAGTTGATGGGAATATTGAGCACATCAAACCCAGGGAATTCGCACTTCATCAGAATTTCCCCAACCCATTCAATCCAAGCACCACAATTCGTTACGGGCTACCTCGCTCCAGTGAAATTAAGATCGTAGTCTTCAACACCCTTGGGCAGGAAATTACCAGCGTATTTCAAGGAGTACAATCGGCAGGGAATCATGAGCTCATCTTCAATGCTCAAGGACTGAGTTCGGGTATCTACTTTGTTGTATTAAGATCTGGCAATGAACAGCTCAAACAAAAGATACTTCTGATAAAATAACTCCCTCAAAGACAGTATTGATCATAGCCCTATCTCAAGGATGGGGCTATTTTTTAATCATCAGTTGAGATGTATTTTATTATTCATCCCTTAACCTTTATATCAATTTTATACTCTAATGTTAGTTATTAATTTTGAAGAGGAAGAATACCGATGATTAAAATATTTCACCTGTTAATAGTCTTGTCCATAAGTGTCTCTGCCCAGACATATAAAATCGTAGATACAGGTCAAATCAAGTATTACAACAACCAGGATGAGATCTCCGCCCCAGTCTCTGGGGCTTCATTTTATGGTCAGGATGCCTCCATCAATGGTCACCAGCCTGATTACACAGACAATGGTGATGGTACGGTTACAGATAACGTCACGGGTCTTATGTGGCAGCAAAGCACTGATCTCAATGGTGACGGGATCACCAACGTAACTGATAAGCGAAGTCAAGCTAATGCCGAGGCTGGAGCAGATACCTTCAGTCTGGCAGGATATGATGACTGGCGCTTACCCTCCATCAAGGAAGCCTACTCCCTGTTCATGTTCAGCGGTGAAGATCCCAGTGGTTATGAAGGGACGGATACTGAGGGGCTGATCCCTTTTGTGAATACCAATTATTTTGATGTGGCCTATGGAGACACAGATGCCGGTGAACGCATCATCGATGGTCAGTATGCCAGTACTACTTTGTATGTGGGTACAACTATGGGTGGGGATGCCACCATGTTCGGAGTCAATTTTGTGGATGGTCGTATCAAGGGCTATCCCACAGGACCCATGCCAGGGCAAACTGAGGACAAACAGTTCTACGTTCTCTATGTTCGTGGCAATGAGTTGTATGGTCAAAATGAATTTGTCGACAATGGCGACACCACGGTGAGTGATGTGGCCACCGGTCTCATGTGGATGCAGAATGATAGTCAGGTCGGCATGGATTGGGAGGCGGCTCTGACCTGGACTCAAACTAAAAATACTCAGGGTTATTTGGGGTACTCAGACTGGCGTGTGCCCAATGCCAAGGAACTGCACAGCATTCTTGATTACACTCGTTCACCCCAAACTACCAACTCAGCTGCCATTGATACCGTTTTTTCCTGTACTATCATATCGGATGAAGGTGGTGATCCAAACTATGCTAGCTACTGGTCCAGCTCCACTCATGCCAACATGCACAATGGCGCCTGGGGTGCCTATGTCTGCTTTGGAGAGGCACTGGGATTTATGGCTGAACCCTTTCCACCCTTTACTGTTTCCTTGCTGGATGTCCACGGTGCTGGTGCCCAGCGCAGTGATCCCAAAGCAGGGGATGCAGATGATTATCCTGAAGGTCATGGACCCCAGGGTGATGTGATCCGAATTGATAACTTTGTGAGATTGGTTCGTGATATCCAGAGTCCCACTGGCCTGAATGACAACCCTGAAATGGAGTCTCCAAATTCATTTTCTTTGGAGCAGAATTATCCCAATCCATTCAATCCCTCAACCACGTTTGAGTATAGTCTTTCCACACCGGGTAATATTCGGATTGCCGTTTATAATACCCTTGGACAGGAAGTGACACAACTTTACCAGGGGCTTCAGACCCCCGGCAGGCACCACCTTCTGTTTAATGCAGATGGTTTAAGCTCTGGTGTTTATCTGGTGGTCATGGAAGGGGAATCAACTCAACTGAAGCAAAAAATTCTGCTGCTTAAATAGGACCATATACGAATGAAAAAACCAGCCCCTTCACCGTGAAGGGGTCTTCTTATAACCGCCCACCGATTTTTCCTTCCGTTGAACGGCGTTGGCTAGATTTTAAAAAACACCCCTATATATTCCTGACATTATTGAGTTCGAGGGAAATGATGGCATTTTTTGTAGATCGCGAAAGAATATTTCAGCCGAGTCGAGTCAGGGTCAACTTCCTTATTCTGGGAGGATTGGCTTTTGTTCTTACAGAATTGTTCAGATTGCGCTTAAGATCCCTCATCAGATCGCTTGAAATTACCGATTTCGGCTTCACTGATACTATTGGCAATAGTGGTGGAATCATCGTTCAGATATTTCTAAGTCTGGCTATCATCAATCCTACAAAAATCCAAAGCTATAGGCTGGCTGGCTTCTTCTCAGGTGGATTTATCCTGTATGAATTTGCTCAACCCTACTTGCCTAAAGGAACCTTCGACTGGTATGATGTCCTGGCAACTGGTGTGGGATATTGTATTGCATTGATCTTATTAAGGCTCGTATGGAATAAATATGATTTAAACCAATAATTTTCCATTTTCCTGCAATTTGAAACTTGATTTATTATCTGAATTAAGTAACTAGAACCCTGGGCTTGATCACAACAAAAAGGGATTAAAAAGCGATGAAACGGATAAGTTTTTTGCTAGTTGTTGCTATGGTTTTTTGGGCGTGTTCACCCATGGGGGAAAATGCAGCCGGGGTCCAGAAATTTTCGACCAAAGACAAGGTTGTTTCTGTATATACCACTGCTGAAAATACAGATTTAAGACTCACTCCCACAGGGACAAACTCATTTGAACCAGCTGAGCAGGCCCGGGAAACCGAAGTTTCCATTTTTGTTAATCCTGAAAAATCATTTCAGACCTTCTGGGGCATTGGTGGAGCGCTTACAGATGCTTCGGCAGAGGTGTTCGCAAAATTACCTGTCGAAAAACAGGAAGCATTCTTAAAATCCTATTATGATGTGAACAAAGGTATCGGCTACACACTGGCACGAGTGCCCATTCACAGTTGTGATTTTAGCAGCGCTAGTTTTACCTATATATCCGATACGGACCAAGAGCTAAAGACTTTTAGCATCGATCATGATCAGGAATTTCGCATTCCTTTCATCAAAAAAGCCATTCAAGCTGCCGGTGGCGAGCTACCCCTGTATGCCAGTCCCTGGAGTCCCCCACCCCATATGAAAAGCAATGGTGAAATGCTCCATGGTGGCTATTTATTACCAGAATACTATGATTCATGGGCACTCTATTATACCAAGTTCATCAAAGCCTACGAAGCTGAAGGCATGCCCATCTGGGGTATTACCCTCCAAAATGAACCTATGGCCACCCAAACCTGGGAATCCTGTATTTACACTGCTGAACAAGAGCGAGACTTCCTTAAAAATCATCTTGGTCCCACCATGGTTCGTGAAGGATTACATGATAAGAAAATCATTGTTTGGGATCACAATCGCGATCTGATCGCCAACCGTGCCCATACAATCTTTGGCGACCCTGAAGCATCTAAATACGCCTGGGGAATTGGTTACCATTGGTATGAGACCTGGACCGGCAGCGACCCCAATTATAATAATCTGAATAATGTGACGGAGTCCTATCCAGATAAAAAGCTGGTCTTCACTGAGGGTTGTGCAGAACGCTTTATTGACGGTCGCTATGAATATTGGCCCAATGCGGAACGCTATGGAAACTCAATGATCAATGATTTTAATCAAGGCACAGTTGGCTGGACAGATTGGAATATTTTATTGGATGAAACTGGCGGTCCAAATCATGTTGGGAATCTCTGCTTTGCTCCAGTTCACGCGAACACCCAGACCGGGGAATTGGTCTATACACCTACCTATTACTATATCGGACACTTCTCAAAATTTATTCGACCTGGTGCCAAACGCATCAGCACCTCGGCCAGCAGAACCCATCTGGAGAGCACTTCATTCCTGAATGAGGATGGAAAAATGGTCACAGTGGTAATGAACCATACTGATGATCCCATTGACTATAAACTCTATGTAGGTACCAATGCAGTGAGGGAAAGTATCCCGGCTCACGCCATGCAAACCCTGCTGTACTAAACAGGACGGTTCCAGCAAACAACTGTGGAATTAATTTAGGTTTTTGCGCCTCGGACCTTGCTAACAAACAAGGAGATTCCGGCAATAATCATCCAGAGTAGAAGAATGTATAATAGAATAACTCTTATGATGTAGCCACCACTTATGGTATAAACAACCATATTGGATAAATCGGGGATGCTTGAGGATGCCAGTAAAAAGACCAGGGTTGGGATAATATCCAGTACAGCAATTGATATAGCCACAATGGGGAAAATAAAAGCAGATTTGGCCAGACGGGTTCCTTCTGGCAACCGACGAGCCAGCATTAAGCTTAATGCAAAGAAGGCGAGCATGAAACCGGTCATGGATATGAGATTCAAGTTAAAGGTCCAGATAAAGCCCTGCAACTGACCCAGGTCCTCTAGCTTCAGGAAAAATACTCTAAAGGCTGATGCATCAAATGAAAGCCAGACCCCATTGAACTCGGCCGTATCAATTCCCATTTTTCCAAATAGTTGGACGATGTACGTGTATACTGGAATGAAAATCAGTAAACCGAGAATCAGTATATTTCGATTTAGTTTTTTGGGTGGATTGTTCTTCAGATATGTAAGCATGAGTTCCCTCCCCAGATCATTAGAAATCAAATTTTAACATCTGGACAATCTAAGTATTTATCTTTATTCTGTGATATATATTCTTTGTTGAATCCTTCGATTGCGTATGAAGGAGTTGACATTTCTGAATTTTTTGATCACTTCTAGGGGCTAGACAATAGCATGAAATAATTCCCCATTGAAAAGGGGCAAATTTTGGGACTTGATATGCAGGAAATCGATTTATACCCTCCACTAAAAACTTATCTGGAAAACCAGGGATATGAGGTAAAAAGCGAGATTCTCAATTGTGATGTCGTGGCGCTTCGCAAAGATGAAGCTGCCATCATCATTGAGCTCAAGCTATCATTAAATCTGACCATCCTGCTTCAGGCCGTTGATCGGCTCAAAATCTCCAATACTATTTACATCGGTGTCCCTAAGGGATTGGCTGTCTTAAAGAAGCGGCGTAAACAAATCGTAAAACTCATGCGTATGCTGGGTCTTGGTCTCATAGTGATTGATCCAAAATCCAGGATTGGAAATGTGGATGTTCTATCTGATCCAGGTGAGTACAAACCGCGACAGGTTAAAAAACAGACCCAGAGGTTGTTGAGAGAATTCCAGGAGCGTGTGGGCGATCCCAACCGAGGTGGGAGCAGTATGCAGCGGGGTATCATGACAGCTTATCGGCAAAAGGCTCTTGCCATCTCTGGATACCTTCTGGAGCATGGGGCAACCAAGGCTGCCATCATAGCCAAAGTATTAGAAGAGCCCAAAACGCGCAGCATTCTGTATGATAATGTCTATGGCTGGTTCGATCGCCTTGGACAAGGGGTTTACACACTGTCTCCTCGAGGTGAGGCTGAATTACCGGATTGGAAATCAAGAAACGGCTGACTTTCCTAAGTAATACCAAATTAACTTCAAAATGCACCCAATTAAGTTGGATTACCTTTACCCTTCGAGAGCCTCCAGCCTACGCATTCCTGCTTCGGCTTGGCAGGCAGGGAGACGAAAAGGGTGTCCCCGCATGTTACGGGATGTACCACTTGCTGAGCCAGCCTGTCCTGAGCACTTCGGCTTTGCTCGGCACAGGCTCCGCCGAAGGGAAGTATGACACATCACGCGTATTCTGAAGTTAAACTGATATAAGTCCAATTATTACTTGCTATTTATCATTGATTGTGCTTTGACTTTATTGTAGATTCCCCCGAATAAAGGGGGTTATATGTACAAGAAAATATTAATACTTACCTCTCTCCTATTGCTCATTCCTGCCTCACGGTCCTGCGCTCAGGATTCTCTCTATACAAGTATTTCAGGTGATACACTGAAAATTCATCATGATGGGACAGAGCGCAATTGCGCGGCGCTTTTTACCTGGGATGTCAATATTGTAGACAACCTCATTACAGTCACTGAGGTCGATACAGGCGATCAAGCCTGGTGTATGTGTTACTTTGATCTCGAAGTAGGTCTAACAGGCTTGGATCCAGGATCTTATCAGATTGATGTGTGGAGCAATGATATTGGTTCTGATCCGATTTTTCATGGATCACTCAACCTGGACTGGGGGAATCTTTCAGCTATCGGACACCAAGAATCTGACTGTCTCAGTCTGCGCAATGATACATCCTTTGTCGAATTGTCTGTAAGCGGAGACACCTTGAACCTGTTTTGGAACACACCGATGTTCAATTGTATTTTTATGCCGGTTTGGAGTGGTTGGCTGGATGCAGATACCTTTCATGTTACGATGGTAGATACAGGACCTCCTGTAGATTGTATCTGCCCCTTCGAGGTTGAGGCTTCATTCGCCTCATTTGCACCCGGGACTTACACCCTTGATTTTTGGTTTGGGGAATACGGCTATCCGCAATTCAGCATTTCTGGTCTCCGTGATGGCCTGGCAATCTCAGGCGAATATCAGAGTCCGTGTTATAACGTCACCGCTCTTCATGATGAGGTTAACACACAGAGACCTGACAAAGTGTTGGTGGATATTCAATCCTATCCCAATCCATTTAATTCTCAGACAATGATTACTTATCAAGTTCTAGATGTTGTTGATCTGAGTGTCCAAATCTACAGCATTGATGGTGCGTTGGTACAGACATTAGCTCGGCATTCTCAGACCCAACCTGGTACATATAATATCTCCTGGTCGGGGATTAACTCTACAGGAAGAGCTGTTGGTTCTGGAGTTTATTTGTTGGTGTTCCGATATGGCACTGAAAGTTCTGTCAATCGTTTGTTGCTTTTAAAGTGATAAGAAACCAGTTTCTGGAGGCTACAAGCCGACTAAACTGGTTTCAGGTTAACACAGGATCTCCAAACCAGCTTGACTCACTTCGTTCGTTGAAAGCTTGTTTGGATAATCAAATTGGGTTCATCATAAAGGCTAAATATTTATTCCCTAAGCGCTGCCTTGGTGAACATATATTCGGGTATGGTCACATCAAATTTGATGTCATCAATGATATATAAGGTCCCTTGGCCTTTGGCCAGAACATCCTTGAAGTACATTTCCTTTGGGTACCAACGATTACCAATTTTCTGAACACTGCGGATTTCAAAATTTTTCAACAGCGTCGTCCCATTCTTAGCGTAACGTTCTTCCTTCAAGGGTAGATAGCGGGTCTTGTCTACCCACACTTTTCTTTGGGCATAGGTAACTTCATCTGAACCTTCTTTTGCACGTAATCGTAATACATAACATGCTCTATCCATGAATATCTCTTCACCAACCACTGCGGCATCATATAGATCAAGTAATTTGCCATTGTCGACCATATCCTCGTAGGAGAGATCAGAACCGGAGACACTCTGTCGCAGCATGTGCCCACTGATCTGGATGACCCGATCAGCTTGTGGCGTGTACATCCACAGAACGTCTTCCAAGCGTAGCATCTTGACACCCTTTTCACGAGCCGGACTCAGATATTCCACCAGAGAAGTGTTTTCTCCTTTAGACCAGCTCCGAGATGTAATTCGAGTCTCGCGACCGCGACGATTGGTGATAACCATGGTGGCTGTGGCTTCAGCAGATTCAGTGACCATCTGTTTATCTATTTTACGGAGGATCTGCTCAGCATCTGGCTGAGCCATCAGCATTCCAGGCATAGCGCCTAACAATAGGAAGGGTAATAAGTTTCTCATGTTTCTAATTCCTTAAATAAACTGGCGGTATCACGTTTGAAAATTCGCAGGCCTGAAAGTCCAGCACCAAGCAGCGTTGCAAAGACACCTGGGAAAAATCCAATATAAAAGGCAGCCGGTGTTATATGAGCCCTGATGATTGTAGGCATAAGCATTTGGCTATCACCCATCATGCTGCCAATATCGAATCCAACCTCCTGGAGCCAATAAGAAAAGCCTAAGCCAAAGATGGTACCGACTATAGTACCCATCAGTGCGACCCCCAGACTTTCCACTATCAGACTACGATATACATGACCTTTAGATTCTCCTACTGCCAGTCTTAGTCCCATTTCACCATAGCGTCGAATGGCACCCATGAGACCGGTATTCCACAGAACGATGCCCATGGCAAAGATCATAATAAAACTCATGATACTGCCAGCTTTACTAGCATATCCAAAATATTCCCGCAATCCGGCATCATCCAACATTGGTGTCATTAGCGGACTGAAGCGGTCAGTACTATCGCTCTTTGCTGCATTGAATTCCATGGTAAGGGCTTCTGCCTGCAAATCATCATAGTGGGATGAATTAAAATACCCCAGGATTTCTGAGCTCCAATCACCCATATCCAACATGGCTTTCACATCGTTGATATCGGCCAAGAACACACCCTTATCCAAGGGAGGAGTACCAAAATAAATAATCCCTGAAACATGGAAATTATTCAACACCATGGAACCGTTCACCGTTGAACTGATCAGCGTTACATCGTCTTCAACACTGAGATGCATTTGACCAGCCAAAGTCTTTCCCATGAGTATATCACCAGGTTTTTGTGGAAGTGTCCCCTCCTGCAGACCCGCTCTAAGATTCCAACGATTCTGCTCAGCGGTATCCGGGCCAAAGAAATCGATACCTATCCCCCCAGCACCTACTTGGGCACGGGTTTCACGATTTTCATCAAAGGCATCTAGAAGACCACCAAACTTGACTCGCTCCGACCATTGAAGATCCGGGTATTCACTTCTAAGCATCTCCATCAACCCAGGTCCATCCTCGAGAGCCAGATCATTAGGTAAGACATCCTTCTCAGCATAATACGCACGGGAGGTGATCTTCACATGACCTGAATCGTACATCGCAGCATTATTGAAAAAATCGTCGAAAATACCCTTCATATAACAGAACATGAAAACCGTCAACAACACCCCCATGGCCACGACGATACTTGGCAATAGACTACGATGTCGATCCCGCAACATACCTTTCATAAGGAATCTGAACATATTATTTCCCCCTCAAAGCATCAGTTGGTGTAAGCTTTGATATTTTGCGTGTTGGGAGATAGCTGACCAAGACTACTGTTAAAAATAGGATAAAGGTCGTACCGATGAGCAGGTCAGGACCATACCTACCATAAATAACATTCCCCAAAGCCATACCGTAATCATCCATCCCACCGGGGATAGCATAGCCTTTGGTTGTCATGAGGTAAAACAGTGGAGATCCCAGGATAAATCCAACTGCAAAGGCGATTAAGCCATGCATACTGCCCTCAATAGTGAACAGACCTATCACCTTAGCACGAGTGAAACCCAATGCCATGAGCGTTCCCATCTCTTTTTTACGTCTGAAAATAGCCAATACCTGAGTATCAAAAATAGCCAAGAGGGCGATAGCAAACAGAATTCCATACATGACATTACCACCAAAATTCTTTGATTTGATCATGTCATTCATGTCTTTCATGAGGAAATCCAGATCGCGGTAAACCCAGGCTGCACTTGCAGGTACTCCCTCAAATGGATCATCGAGCGCAATAACTGTCGCTTCTCCCTGCAGGTTTGACATCTCCTGCAATTCGTCAAGTGGAATCCATATCTGGTTTCGGTCCACGGTTTGGACCACCGTATTCATTATGTGAACGATCTCAACTTCTCGGGCATCAAAGGTTCCTTTAGCATCCCGCCAACGCACCGTGAGGAGATCTCCAACTTCCAGACCGCTTTTATCAGCCATTTTCTGACCAATAAGTGCTGGAGTCAGGCCTGTTGCCCCCTTAACAATTTGGTCGGTGGGAAGATCCATAACCTCCTGCTCCGGGTGGATCCCCTTCACTTTAATAGTTTGCATACGCCCATCAGGATAAATAGTCCCCTGGCGGATGAGGATTGGGGCTGCAGTATGAGCAGCAATTAAAGTATTTACCTCTTCTGGATATGCTGCATGTGAATCCTCGATGGTGAGGGGGTCCATGGCATCATATTCACTATGCCAGATTTGTCCACCCTTGCCAAATTCGATATTGGTCATGGCATCATTCAACTGATAAGCCATTCCATCTACTACTCCTTTACCCCAGATCATGAGGATAAAGGCCATTGCAAGCACCAGGACATTGAGCCAGGTCCGTAAACCGGCTCCTACCAGGTTGCGCCATGCGAGTTTAAATAAAATCATAATATCCTCCTCCAGCTCAGCTGGTTTCGTCGGATTGAATACTACCATCCACAAGGGTCACTTTGCGGTGGAGATAGCTGATGACCTTTTCATCATGGGTGGCAAAGACAAAGGTGGTTCCCAGCTCTTTATTCAGCCTCACCATGGTTTCAAGAATGTGGTGACTATTCTTGGCATCCAGATTTGCTGTGGGTTCATCGGCCAGAACCAGCTTGGGCTCTTTGACCATGGCGCGGGCTATAGCCACACGCTGGCTTTCACCACCACTAAGCATTTTTGGGCGGCTATCGGCTTTATCAGCAATACCTACCCACTCAAGAGCCCGCATGACGAGCTGCTTGCGTTCTTCTGCACTTTTACCAAGCAGCAGCAAGGGGAATTCGACATTTTCAAATGCTGTATATACTGGCAGTAAATTGTAGGTTTGAAAAATGAAGCCCATGAAAGCACTGCGGTGTTTGGCAGCCTGGGCACCAGATAATGTTTCCAGATCTTTTCCCAGTACTTCTACGGTTCCCTCACTGGGTGCATCCAGTGCACCGATGATATTCAGCAGGGTTGTTTTGCCTGATCCTGAGGGACCGACAAGTCCAACAAATTCGCCTGAATTAACATTGAGATCGATACCTTTGAGGGCAGTAAAGTGACCTCCACCTACCGGATAACGCTTCACGAGACCTTGAGTTTTGATCAGTGTGCTATTGTCCATGTTGATTTCCTTTTAGTTCTTATTGAAAATATCAATTAATGATTAAATGCTATATTCAGTTGTAAGCCTGTTCCGCTTGGCAGGGACATCCCGCTGCCCAACGGGAATTCAGGCATATCATAGAGGGCGAGATAGAACAGCCAATTCCCCGAAGTATGCTGCCATCCCAACATGGGAATGGTTTGGGATTCAAGTATGGGAAAATCAATGGCATACAGATAGAATGTCAAGCCATCTGATAATCCCAGTGTATAATTT
Organism: Fidelibacterota bacterium; assembly: GCA_013202495.1. Taxonomy (GTDB): domain Bacteria; phylum Fidelibacterota; class UBA8477; order UBA8477; family JABMPR01; genus JABMPR01. The sequence goes on from JABMQQ010000059.1 coordinate 14,162, forward strand.
CCAGTTAAGGCGATGGTTCTTACCTGCCATGGCATTTCATCCCCTGTACCTCCCTGGTAGGTTGTAGCTATTTCAAGAGCTGTGTATAAACCATTGCCAAGACTAAATGTGTAGTCCACTCCAGCCATCACTGACAGGACATCCATATCCTCGGTCGGATCTTCAATTCTGGCAAACATCATTTCAGACCAGAGCCCGACAATAGCATCAACTCGAATATCTCCAGCGATTCGATTCTCTTTGACAACACTTACTTTGGAAGCATCAAGGCTATGCAATGTCAGACCAAGGGTTCCTGCTGGAATCGGGTATTCCAATCTTCCACCCACATCCCAGGGCCAGGATTCAGTATCGCCCCAGTAGCTGCGTTGTTGATCAGGAGCATCAGCCATGGTCCAGAGCCGAATATTTGTTCCATTTTCAAAATAGTATCTACCCATGGCAGCCCAGACACCAGGCGACAGTGCCAGGGGATCCCGTGGATCCAGTTCATCAAACCACTGCAATACTCGTAACATGCGGGCTGGACCAAAATTGATCTTCTGCAAGCCTACCCGAAGCTGAGCCTTAGGAGTGTCATAGCGTAGGGTGAAGCGATAAAGGTCTCCATCCATATCAACCAAAGAATCACCCAGGGAATAGTTATATATATCTACTGCAGCATCAAAACCGAGTCTGTTGGATGAGGTGACCTGATAATCCAGGCGCAGTTGTGGAATATAGCGCATGGTAGTAGGACTCTTATCAAAGGATTCCTCAAATGAGCTGGCATGAATGACGGAAGCCTGCCCCTTCCATTGTAAATTGAGGCTTCTATCTTCAGCGAAAACGAGAGAAAGTGAAAGCAGGATAAAAAGGGTTTGGGCTTTCAATTTATTTATCCTCTTGTGGTGGTCCCGTCGTTCCATAAAACAGAAAATTCATAAAATCTTTTGACAGCTTCACCATATCATCATTGTACATGCTCAACATGCTCTCAGATCTAGCTATCTCCGCCATGGAGGTCCAGACATGAAGCAAGAAATCCACTGAGTAGCCAGGATAAATCTCACCGCTTTTCTGACCATCCTCCAAAAAATTCCGCATAGCATTCATACTTTGAGTAATCCACTCTTGCATAAAAGCCTGGACCATTTCATCTCCACTTAACAAACTTTTGTAGAAGACTGGTGTGAAATGACTTACTGCTGATTCCTTCATGGCAATCAACGCTTTCATCTTATCCTGAAGACTGGCATCAGCGGTTCGAATCTTGTTAAAGACCTCCATCCCCAATTCCAGACGAACAGTCATGTACTCGTCCAGCACTCCAAATTTATTCTTGAAATATTTATAAAAGGTCACCTTTGAAACACCTGCCTCACGACAGATCTCCTCAACACTCACCCGATCATATCCAAACTGCATGAAGAGGTCTTCGGCAGTGCGCAGAATGTCCCCTTCCTTCTTTGGTCGATCCTGAAAGTCGGGTAATTGGACCTCTGAGAGTATTCGTTGTGGCATAATATGTACGCTTCCCGTATTTTAGTTAAACAAACGTCTGGAATATCGACAATATTATGGACGAGTCAAGAATTATTTTACGATTTTTATATAATATGATGTTATTCGTTCATTTTACAAAGATACGTACAGATCCTGCCGTAATTATCGACGCGCATTTTAAATGAAAGAAATTTGCAGATTAAATGAAAGATTCAAAAAAGACGAAATTCATGCTCAGCTCTGGCTGATGAATATATTGGACTTGAAGAAGTTGATGATGCAATCTGGGCTGTCTACTATTTCTGGAAAAGAATCGGGTTTATGGATGTCAAAACAAGACGAATCAGAGACCCGTATGGACGCTTGACTAAACGAAATGTGTAACCTATGCTATGAGTCACTCACTTGTTCAACTAAAGTGCTCCATAAGCTGATACATTTTTTTTGAGTATGGAATAAAAAGCTGGAGAAGTATATAGGCCTGCTCCCTATCAATAATTTTGCCGGTCGGGTGCCCAGATTGGTTTCTAAAAGTTCTAATAACTGACAAAATCCCTGCAAAATTTGTATCAAGATCTTCCTTAATACCGGAGGGCAGTGATTGTTGGTTTTGGTCAAGTATATTTTTGAATTTATTGATTTTTCCAAGAATTGTGCGCTGTGAATTGACGTTCTCGAATGATCCAGAATGTGAATGGTTGCTCATAATTTTTTCAATTAGTAGTAGAAACGTATGTTCGGTAGCTACCCCTAGCATCACACTGGAAGAAAGTATACACCCTGTTTTAAATGCCTGCATTGCTTCTTTTACATATAATAGAGTTGTTTCATTTATATTTGGAATCTCGTTTAGCAAGATCCCCTCATATGAAGAAACATCATGAAAAAAGTAAGCCTGTCCCTCAGAAATTAATTGTGACCCGAATTCCGATACCTTGAAAAATGGGAACTCCCTATTATTGTCATTCATGCCAAGGGTTATGATTCCTTCACGAAACAATCCCCAAAATATTTCAAGGAATAGTTCACTGTCAGCAGGTGAAAGAGAAGGTTGGCCTCCACCACGATATCTAGTAATCGAAGAATCGTTTTCTCGTTTATCAAATACGGATGCTACGCCAATTTTCAGGTGTTCATATTGATACAACTCATGAGGTCCTGATTCGCGTCCCGCCAATAAATCCAGAATTACATTTCGTAATTCCTCATAGCTATGATCTATCAAGTTTTCCACCTTTCGTTTTCACCCTAACTCTTTAAGTTTGAGCTGCTTCTCGAAACTGACTTGCTTTGTAATTGAATAGTATCCATCCACATCATTTTCGTTTGGTGCTCCCCCTCGTGTCTTCGATCCCGCCGAAGGGGAACGCGCAGTGTCGGGATGAGTCAGCTCTAAACGTCTTGTTAGGCGAAAAGATTATTTTCTGTATTCAGAAATAAACGATCAATATGCCCATGCATTTTGTGCAAATAATGCCACCTCTTCTGGCTGTACTACTTCTTCTATATCTTCAGGTGTGTCTATAACTATCGTTGATACATCGAGTGCTTTGATTAATTCCTTTGAATTAATCCAGGTATTGATCCATAGCGGGATCTTCTCACCATTCACGATACGACAGATACTTTCTGGACTCTTAAATGTGATTCCTACGGCTTTAGGTTTTGTAACTCTTTGTAGCCATATTTGGAGGTAACCATTGTGCGGCACTCGGCTCATCTTGTTTTGGACTTTTTTCCAAAGTGCTACTTTTTCATCGGGGCTAGCTAGTGATATAAGGTGGCTAAGAATAGCTGCCACTACGGTGAAGGTAGAAGGGGAAACAAAGCCGATATCTGTTGCAATCCCTATGAGCACCTCTAAATCGTCAGGTCGTTCTTTTACCTGAAGTATGTTGCTGTGATACTCTGTTACCAAGCGTCTGAGTGCACCACTGTTAGGATAATTTTGACCAAACGAATGTAAGCGGAGTAACTGCTTTTGAATGGTTTTCGCATTTGCATTACCAAGGTCATTCAGATCAATGCCCGCCAATTTGTCAGGTTTAATCGAACCAGACACCACATTTCTGATTAGATGTGTTTTTGAAACACCGAGACTCATACCAACATCACGTAATTTGTCGCTAATGGTTTTTAAAATTGTTTCAATTTGCTCATCGCTATTTGCGAATATTCGGTAATCATCACGATATCGAAGAATCTGAAAATCGGCTGTTTCCTTAATACTATCTGTAATTAACGTATCAACGAAGCCAAGCACTAACTCAGCTATGAAATCCATTAGTACAGAGCCCTGGGAAATCCCATTTGTCTGTCCATATCTTCCTGCTCTAATCTGAGAGTCTATATTATTGCCTAATAGTTTTGGGTCGCCTTTTCCTTCTTTTGCTTCTTTGATCCCGTGCAGTGCCCAAGAAATACTATGGGTATAGATTGACCCATAACAATTTGTAACATCTGTATGAAGAATGTGACTGTATCGAAGTGAGTATTTCAGTGATTTTTGCTCAATTTTGTGCCACCAGCTTGTCACCTGTTTTGCTTTATCAGTGTTTTCATCCAAAGACATTACGGGAGCACTACAACAATCAACAGCTCCACCCTGAAAATCGGTAAATCGGTTTACAATAAATGACCAATTGTCTTTTTTACAGATAGTATTTATCAATGAGACATAGATAGCTGGATGAATTAATTCGAGAGGACGCCAGGCAAATTTACCATCTTTATTGGAAATGAAGTTGTAGTTAACACCCTGAACGTTATCTGGATTAGATGATTGATGGCCTCTATAGGAGCTGTGATTTAGCACTTTCGCTACAGACGTTAAGAGGGGGGTAAAATCAATGTACTGTGGGAAATCCAAATTGAAATAGCTACTTCCTTTTAAGAAGTGTTCACTGGCTTCAGTATTTGAGAGTTCGATTAGTTTTTTCACGCTATTCTCTTTTCTGTTCCCATTTGGTTCCGCCTAGTGACCATTTGTTAAATTTAAATTCTTTCAACCCACTTGGTCTAAATTCAGCTATTGCATACGCAACTGATTGTGTATCAGTATCGGGAAGGTAAATAAAAATCGTAAATTCTTTCCAACCCCGGTTACCGTTTTTCCATATCCCTAAAGCAGTTTCTTTCAAATTGCTCTCAGTTGGTAACACCTCTGTCTTTATCACAACTCGATAGGTCATGCGGGGTGTGCCTTGGTAACTGATATCTTTTTTCTCTACAACTTTGTATTTCATACCACCAGCAATAGATGATGCTTTTTGACTATTGTCTAATGGTACCGGTCTTAATAATGGGGCATAGATATATCCAAGAGCATTCTTCTCAGATCTCTGGGCTTCATTAACGCTGAAGACTGCATACCAATTGTCCTGGAGATAATCTACTTTGACTTTTTGCCCAGCAGTAAGACGCCCTACAACTTTTGAATCTGTTGAACGATGCCCTCTAATATTGGTGCTTGAATGTACATACCTATACATTCCCCAATCTTGTGCATTTAGCCTAACACACACCAGAGCTAACAATAGAAATAATTTAATAATTGTGTAAGAGTTCATACTTCCTCCCCTTTTCTCAAGAAAATGAGCCTAAAGCGCTAGGCTTAAACTGCTTCTCAAAACAGACTCGGTTTGTAGATTCAGTGTATCCTTCCACGTCATTTTCGTTTTGCATTCCCCTGCATGTGAGTCCGCTCAGACCCCGCTAAGCGGGGTAAGTTTACCAGGACGTAGCCGCAAGGCGTAGTCTGGCCTTTGTTATGCTGATCGAAACTAGTAGAGCAACACGGATGGAATTTAGCCACACGTCTCGGATTTATTTGCGCTCTCTAAAGTAATACCACCTTTTAAGTCAAAGGAGCCCGTCAAACCATTGCAGGAGGCACACATTGGCACAATTTTTTCCCCAGTTACTGCTGGATTCCAAACATGAGCACCTAGTGTAGCTGAATTACTACAACCATTTACCGAACACGACATTGGCCAAGTTTTACCTGAATATTTTATCCAATGATCTTTCCATGTCCCACAATTGCAAGACCTATCAGCTGTTCCCTTTTTGTTCGACCATCCACTTGCAGTGATACTCATAATACTCTCCTTTTGGTTAGTTTATATGCTCGATGTCTATCGTAGTCTCAATGAATATGGTTCAGTATTACGCTCTAGGCTTGAGCTGCTTCCCAATGCAGACTCGATTTGTTCGTTAATTGTATCCGTCCACATCATTTTCGTTAACCACTCCCTTGCGTGTGAGTCAGCTCTAAGCCTTTATTAGAGAACCCAGATTCAAGAAGTAAGTGGGGAATCTCATCTTAAGTAAAGCAGTTTAATTG